>NZ_JBYOJV010000010.1:0-280631 GCF_057798835.1 Cupriavidus sp. 291-E7 | reverse complement strand
GGTTCAACGAGGAATTCCGGGGAAGGCAGCCTTGATCTTCAGGAAGAAGTATTCCTCGTCGCGGTAGCCGTAGGCCCTACGCTTGATGACCTTGATGGTGTTGTTGATGCCCTCTACGACGCTCGTGTTCAGCGGGTGCCGGCATCGGGCGATGATGCCGTGCCAATAGGCTTTCAGGCGCTGGGCGAACAGTTCGAGAGCCGGAATCCGGCTCTGGCTTGCCTGTTCACACCAATGCTCCCACGCCTTTTGCGCCCATCCCGGGCGGCGGTAGAACCACAGCCGCTTGAGCTCGTCTCTCAGGATGTAGACCGTCAGCAACGGCTGATTGGCCTGCAGCACCTCGTTCAGATGCACGGCTTGAGGGTCGCTCAGGTTCTCCTTGTTGCGCAGCAGTAGCCAGCGCGTGGACTTGAGTACCCGTCTGGCCGGACGGTCGTGCCGCAGGCGGTTGGCCTGATCTACACGGACCCGGTCGATCACCTCGCGCCCGTACTTGGCCACGACGTGGAAGAGGTCGAAGACCACCTCAGCCTGCGGGCAATGCTCGCGGATCTCCAGTTCATAGGCGGTCGTCATGTCGATGGCAACGGCCTCGATGCGCTCTGCCGCGCCTGCCGGGAGTTGCGCAAAGAAGGCGCGCGCCGTCTCGCGCGAGCGGCCCTGACCGATCCAGAGCACTTGCCGCCCAATCGGATCGACCACCACCGTCGCATAGCGATGGCCCTTGTGCAGCGCGAATTCGTCCATGGCCAGGTAGCGGATGCTGGACCAGTCCGGCTCGACGACTGCCTCGCGCAGGCGCGCCTTGTCGATCGTCTTGACGGTATGCCAGCCCAGGTCATAGAAAGCCGCCACGGCCTGCACCGTGCAGTGACGCAGCAACTGCCCGCAGGCCTGCGCCAGCCTGGCTGTGACACGCTGGTAGCGCCCAAGCCATTCGAGCCGCTCGAGTCGCGGCCCCCCGCATTGATCGCACCAGACGCGCCTGCGGGGGACATGCAGCACCACCCGGTACTCGAACAGCGGAAGATCGCGCACGCGCCGCACCACCGTTTCATGGACCTGCCGGCACTTCGATCCGCATTCCTCGCAGTACATGACCTTGCTGACTGGCTTCAAGTACAGCGCCAGCGTACGGCTCTCCCCTTCAGGCCATACCACCCGATCCAGCCTGTAGCCATCCCAGCAGCCCAAGGCCTGCAGCGTCTTCCGATCCAGCATCCCGTTCCTCAACAGCCGTCTTAACGGCCATTAGGATACGGAATGTGGCAATTCAGTCCCCGGAATTCTCCGAAGAACCTTTTTTTTACCTTCGGCAACCTTGCAGAGGTATCGCCCGTTCAGCTCGGTAGCTTCCACCCGAACTGCACCGACAGCAGGCGCATCGCTATCGTCACGAGTGCGCCGGCCAGCAGCGCCACTTCCTGGTCCGCGCGTAGCCACGTCAGCCCCACGTAGACCCAACAGCCCACGAACGAACACGTGGCATAGGGCGACCGGTCGCGCAGGATCATCGGTACTTCATTGCACAGCACGTCACGCAGTACGCCGCCGAACACGGCAGAGATGATGCCCATCATGACTGCAACGGTCGGCGTCATCTGGGCCACCAGCGCCAGCGACGTACCGGTGACCGAGAACAATCCCAGGCCGATGGCATCGGCCACGAGCATTGCGCGGTCCGACGCCACGCTGCTGACCACGCGAAACACGATGGCCGCGCCAATCGACATCGCAAAGATCAGCAGCACATAGTATTCGTGCTCGACCCAGTAGAACGGGCGCCGGTCCAGCAAGACGTCGCGCACGGTACCGCCGCCAAATGCGGTGGCGAAGGCAACGATGAAGGTGCCCACGGCGTCGAGCCGCTGCTTGCGCGCGTCGACCACGCCCGACACTGCAAAGGCAAGGACCCCGGTGATCTCCATGACATGGAGGATCAGGGGCAGCCGCCCCATCAGCAGATCGAACGGCAGGTGCAGGTGCATAGGTGGCGTCAGGGTTTGGGCTGGCGCAGCAAAACCATCAGGGCGCCCGCGCCGCCTTGCGACTCGCGGGCCTGGACGAAAGCGATCACTTCTTCCTTCTGCACGAGCCAGCTGCGCACCTTGCCCTTGAGCACGGGCAATTTATCGGGTGACCCGATGCCCTTGCCGTGGATCACACGTACACAGCGCACGCCGTTTCGCACCGAGCGGCGCAGAAAATTGGCCAGCGCCTCGCGGGCCTCGTCGCTGCGCAGTCCGTGCAGGTCCACCTTGTCCTGCGGCACCCACTCGCCGCGGCGCAGTTTCTTGATCACATCCTCGCCGATGCCGGGGCGGCGGAACGACATGGTCTCGTCGATATCGAGCAGGTTCTCGACGTCGAACTCATCTGACAGCGACGCTTCGAGCACGGCCTTGTCGTTGAGCTGGGTCTGTACCGCGATGGGCGCGGGGGCTTTGACGGGATGATGCACGCGATTGCGGTCGCGCAGGGTGCTGACCGTGCCGACACTGGAACGGAAGACGTTGGCTTCTTCCTCGGCGCGCCTGGCGGCGGCTTCGGCGGCCACGCGCTCGGCCTCGCGACGCTCGGCGTCGACCTTGAGGTCGTCACGCAACCCGGCCAGATCGTGCAGGCTGAATCGCTTGGGAGGGGTTTTGGCGCCGTTCGACATAGCAGAAACCTTAGATAACGCTCGGCACCGATTATAAGGAAAACGGGGACGACCGCAGCAAGGCGGGCGTCCCCGTTGGCTTCGCGCCGGGGCCAGCCGTGGGCTGGCCGGCGGGAATTTACTTCAGTGCTTCCACGTAGCGCTGGGCATCCAGCGCGGCCATGCAGCCCGTTCCGGCGCTGGTGATGGCCTGGCGATAAACGTGATCCTGCACATCGCCCGCGGCGAAGACGCCCGGGATATTCGTTGCCGTGGCATCGCCCGACAGGCCGCTCTTGGTGATGATGTAGCCGTTCTTCATCTCCAGCTGGCCCACGAACAGGTCGGTATTGGGCTTGTGGCCGATTGCCACGAACAGGCCGGACAGTTTCAGGTCCTCGGTTTTCGACGCGTCCTTGGTGCTGCGGATGCGCAGGCCGGTCACGCCCGACTGGTCGCCCAGGACTTCGTCGAGCGTATGGTCGTAGCGCAGTTCCACGCGGCCTTCCTTGACGCGCTGGAGCAGGCGGTCCACCAGGATCGGTTCGGCGCGGAACTTGTCGCGGCGATGGATCACGGTGACCTTGCTGGCGATATGCGACAGGTACAGCGCTTCTTCCACGGCCGTGTTGCCGCCGCCGATCACGGCCACTTCCTGGTTCTTGTAGAAGAAACCGTCGCAGGTGGCGCAGGCCGACACGCCGCGGCCCATGAAGCTTTCTTCGGACGGCAGGCCCAGGTACTGTGCCGAGGCGCCCGTGGCGATGATCAGGGCATCGCAGGTGTACTCGCCTGCGTCGCCGATCAGGCGGATGGGTTTTTCGGTCAGGTTGGCCGTATGGATGTGATCGAAGATGATTTCGGTGTTGAAGCGCTCGGCATGCGCCAGGAATCGCTGCATCAAGTCCGGGCCCTGGACGCCGTTAGGGTCAGCGGGCCAGTTTTCCACGTCGGTCGTGGTCATCAGCTGGCCGCCCTGGGCCAGGCCGGTGATCAGCACCGGGTTCAGGTTGGCGCGGGCCGCGTAGACGGCGGCGGTGTAGCCGGCCGGGCCGGACCCGAGAATCAGCACTTTTGCGTGTTTTGCAGACATGATGCGTTCCTGTAGGCAGCAAATGACCCGGCGCGGTATTCGTGCCGGTGTCACTCGAAACCGCCATTATAAGTGGCGCGGCGTTTGCCGACTGTTGCAAATTCCAATGGAGGCGATAGGGGCAGCCGAGGTTAAAATGGCCCCCATCGTCCACTTCGCACGATCGAACAGACCCTGACGCATGGCTCGCGCAACCACGACTACCCGGACCGACCCGTCGGCACTCCCATCGCGCATCGGCAAGCTGCTTGGCGAGGTGCGCTGGTTCCTGCTGCTTGCCGTGACGCTCGGCTTCCTGTGTGTGCTGGCCAGCTACAGCAAGGCGGACCCCGGCTGGTCGCATGCCAGCCAGGTGTCCGATATCCGCAACCTCGGCGGCCGTGTGGGCGCCTGGGTGGCCGACATCCTCTTCTTTATCTTCGGTTTTTCCGCCTATTGGTGGAGCGTGCTGCTGCTGCGCCGGTGCTGGCGCGGCTGGCGCGAGCTGACCGCCGAACTGCCTGAGCGTGTGCAGGAGCCGCAGCACAGTACCGTGATCAGCTGGATCGGGTTCGTGCTGACGCTGGTGTCGAGCATGGGCCTCGAGGCCATCCGCATGTATCCGCTGCGCTCGGCGCTGCCGCGCGCGCCGGGCGGCGTGCTGGGCGATCTGCTCGGGGGCTGGCTGCAGCTGGCGCTGGGATTTTCCGGCGCGACGCTGCTGTTGCTGCTGATGTTCGCCATCGGCCTGTCCCTGTTCTTCCATTTTTCCTGGCTGTCGGTGGCCGAGCATGTGGGCGGCTTCGTGGAGACGTTCTTCATGGGCTTCAAGGCCCGCCGCGAGAAAAAGCAGGACCGCATCATCGGTGCCGCGGCGAAAGTGGAACGTACCGAAACCGTGGAAGTGCAGCGCGTGAAGCAGGAAGAGGCCGTGCCGGTGCAGATCGTGCGTCCGCAGGCCGTGCCCAAGCACGAGCGTGTGGAGCGCGAAAAGCAGCAGCCGCTGTTCGCGGACATCCATGATTCGGACCTGCCGCCGCTGTCGCTGCTGGACGCCGTGCCCGCGCATCAGGAAACGGTCAGTGCCGAGACGCTGGAATACACGTCGCGCCTGATCGAGAAGAAGCTCAAGGACTTTGGGGTCGAGGTCAAGGTGGTGGCCGCCTATCCTGGCCCGGTGATCACGCGCTACGAAATCGAGCCGGCCACGGGCGTGAAGGGCAGCCAGGTAGTGAACCTGGCCCGCGATCTGGCGCGAAGCCTGTCGCTGGTGTCGATTCGCGTGGTCGAGACGATTCCGGGCAAGAACTACATGGGCCTGGAACTGCCGAATCCGAAGCGCCAGACCGTGCGCCTGGCCGAGATACTGGGTTCGCACGTGTACAACGAGAGTGCGTCGAGCCTGACGATGGCGCTGGGCAAGGACATCGCCGGCAAGCCGATGGTGGCCGACCTGGCCAAGATGCCGCATTGCATGGTGGCCGGTACCACGGGTTCGGGTAAGTCGGTGGGTATCAACGCGATGATTCTGTCGCTGCTCTACAAGGCCCGCGCCGACCAGGTTCGCCTGATCCTGATCGATCCGAAGATGCTCGAAATGAGCGTCTACGAGGGCATTCCGCACTTGCTGTGCCCGGTGGTGACCGACATGCGCCAGGCCGGCAACGCGCTGAACTGGGCCGTCGGCGAGATGGAACGCCGCTACAAGCTCATGAGCAAGGTGGGCGTACGTAACCTGGCTGGCTACAACAAGAAGATCGACGAGGCCGCGGCGAAGGAAGAGAAGATTCCGAACCCGTTCAGCCTGACGCCCGATGCCCCGGAACCGCTGGAAAAGCTGCCGACGATCGTGATCGTGATCGACGAACTGGCCGACCTGATGATGGTGGTGGGCAAGAAGGTCGAGGAATTGATCGCGCGGATCGCGCAAAAGGCGCGTGCGGCGGGTCTGCACCTGGTGCTGGCCACGCAGCGCCCGTCGGTGGACGTGATCACGGGCCTGATCAAGGCCAACGTGCCGACGCGTATCGCGTTCCAGGTCAGCAGCAAGATCGACTCGCGCACGATCCTGGACCAGCAGGGCGCCGAAGCCCTGCTGGGCATGGGTGACATGCTCTACCTGGCGCCGGGCACCGGGATGCCGGTGCGTGTGCATGGCGCCTTCGTGTCCGACGATGAAGTGCACCGCGTGGTCGAGAAACTCAAGGAAGGCGGCGGGGCCAACTACATCGAGGGCATTCTCGAAGGCGGCCTGGTCGATGGCGACGGCGCTGGCGACAGCCTTGGCGGCGGTGCCGGCATTGGCGGGGGCGGGGGCGAGGCCGATCCGCTCTACGACCAGGCGGTGGAAGTGGTGATCAAGAACCGCCGCGCGTCGATCTCGCTGGTGCAGCGGCATCTGCGCATCGGCTACAACCGCGCGGCGCGGCTGCTGGAAGACATGGAAAAGGCCGGACTGGTCTCGGCCATGTCGGGCAACGGCAACCGCGACATCCTGGTGCCGGCGGGCAGCAGCGCAACCGCCGACGACTGACGCCGCACCATCCGCACGCCGCACAGGCCAAAGTGACGGGTAATATACCGTTACGCCCGTCACAGCCTGTCGCGGAATTGGCGACACGCGGCACGCTCTAATCGGACATCAGCCACACGTAAGGGATGGATTTCATGCGACATCGCATTCTCGCGCCGCTGTGCGCGACGCTGGCGCTGCTGGCCGCCGTGCCCGCCGCGCATGCAGCCGCCACGGACCAACTGCAAACCTTCGTCACCAGCGTGAAGACCGCGCGCGGCGAGTTCACGCAGAAGCAGATCAAGGGGCAGGGGGGCGAGGCCAAGGTGGCCGGCACGTCGAGCGGCACGTTCGCGTTTTCGCGCCCGGGCAAGTTCACATGGCGCTATATCAAGCCTTATGACCAGCTGCTGCAGGCCGATGGCCAGACGCTGTACATCTACGACAAGGACCTGAACCAGGTGACCGAGCGCAAGCTCGACAACGCGCTCGGTTCAAGCCCTGCCGCCATCCTGTTCGGCAGCAATGACCTGTCGAAGAACTTCGATGTGAAGAACGGTGCCACGCGTGATGGCGTCGAGTGGCTGGAACTGACGCCGAAGTCCAAGGACACCCAGTTCGAGCGTATCGGCATCGGCTTCAAGGGCGGCAATCTTGAGGCGATGGAACTGCGCGACGCATTCGGCAACACCACGTTGCTGACGTTCACCGGCATCCAGAAGAATCCGTCGCTGCCGGCCGATGCATTCCGCTTCACGGTGCCGAAGGGCGCCGATGTGATGAAGCAGTGAGAGACCGACGCCCAAGGACCGCTATGAAAGACGCCCCCGCTTTCCGTCATCTCCCGGCCCTGCGCCACATTGTCATGCCCGGCGGCGCGCTGGCCGCCGCGCTGGTCCTGTCCGCCTGCGCGCACAGCCAGGCCAGCCGTTTCGATGTCGACGCCTTCCTGCGCGGCTCCGACACGGCTCTGCCCGAAGTGCTGGGCAATACCGACTTCCTCAACGCCACGCGCATCGCGCAGACCGATTGCGCCGTGTTGCTGCAATCGCCGCACAACGGCGTGCTCGAAGATCTGCCGGCCAGCAACACGACGCGCGGACCGGCATGGGTGCTGCATCCCAATGGCACGCCGGACAAGGTCTGGCTGATCGTCGGTCAGGCCAATGGCGAGCGCAGCTGCCACGGCCCGCTGCCCGCGGATGCGATGAAGACCCTCACCGATCGGGCCAAGGGCTGAAGACTTGCAAGGTGGCGGCCCCCGTCGCGGGGCCGCGTGCTACGACGCCAGTGCTTCGCGCGCGTAGCGTTGGCGCGGCTTGGGCAGCGCCTGCAATTGCTCGCGCCGTATCCGGATGGCTTCCTCGTTGCCGCGCTTGATGGCGGCGCGCAGCTTCAGCACCGCTTTCTTGTACTGCTTCTTCTTGCGCATGCGGGTGGTGATGGCCATGACAGTGGTTTCCTCCTGACGGGCCGGCACGGGCGCCGGCTGCCAGTCATGGTAAGGCTGGCCCAGCGCTGCCGCGCCCGATTTCGAAAGAATTCAGATCGCCCCACAAGCCTGCTCATTGCTGCGCCGCGCAACCGGCCGCCGCCGCCCGGCCAGCCGGGTCAGAGCAGAAAGCGCCGGTTGTCGTTTTCCTCGTAGCGCGGCTCGACCTTGCGGAATTTCAGCTTCGTGCTGCTGTCGAGCTTGCGGCCGGCCAGCTTGCGTTGTAGCTGGCGATGCACGGCGCGGATATGACCGACCGAATCCTGCGCATAGGGCTTGCCGTCGCTGGCGCCGGCCAGGCCGCCGCCAGCGGCGAGCGCTTCGTTGTGAGCGGCCGCGGAACGGGCGATCAGTACGTCCAGATACTGGCGGGCGCGCACGGCGGCGTGCAACATGCCATCGGTCGGATTCTGCTTGGCGCGCACGGCGTCCTGCGGCAGGCGGACATTGGCGGCGATACGGCGCAGCGCGGCGCGCAGTTCGGCGCCGTCCAGATCGGCTTCCTGGATGATCCAGACCGCGTCGTGGCGAATCCAGCCTTCCACATCGATCATGCGGCGCATCAGCGCCGGCAGCAGCAGGCGGCCGCCGTAGCGCCGCGTGCGGCGAATGGCGGACAGGCCGATGCGGCGCACGTGCGCGTTTTCATGATCGAACAGGTCGTTGACGACGTGGTCGGCATCCTCCTGGGATGCGATCAGTTCGGCAAACTGCCCGGCCAGCGAGATTTCTTCCACGCCATTGAGCTTGTTCTTGCTCGCCAGCCGGTTCAGCTTGAACATCAGCATGCGGTATCGCAGCATACAAATCCCCGAAATTCGCAAACAGTGGTTCTGGAGTGAGCCGCCGGTCGTTGTGCCGGCGTCGCCCTTCCCGCGTGCATGAAACGCGGGCCATTGGAAGTTATCGGCATAACCAAAGCCGGCTTTAGGGGGTGGCGCAAAATAATTCGCGCGGCGCCGATGGTCTACACTGTGGCGTTCCGCGCCGCCTGCGGCGGCCGCTACCTGACAGAAAGGCTCCAGTACCGTGGCGGATTCGTTGTTCTCCGACCCTCCTGAACGTTCCCGGCAACCGCTGGCGGAGCGCCTGCGCCCGCGCAATATCGACGAGGTGATTGGCCAGCAGCATCTGCTGGGCGCCGGCAAGCCGCTGCGCGTGGCTTTCGAATCGGGCGAACCGCATTCGATGATCCTCTGGGGGCCGCCCGGCGTGGGCAAGACCACGCTTGCCAGGCTGATGGCCAATGCGTTCGACGCCGAATTCATCGCGCTGTCGGCCGTGCTGTCCGGCGTCAAGGACATCCGCGAGGCGGTGGAGCGTGCCGAGCAGTTCCGCGCCCACGGGCGCCGCACGCTGGTGTTCGTGGATGAGGTGCACCGCTTCAACAAGAGCCAGCAGGACGCCTTCCTGCCCCATGTGGAAAGCGGTCTGTTTGTATTCATCGGTGCCACCACCGAAAATCCGTCGTTCGAAGTCAACGGCGCATTGCTGTCGCGCGCGGCGGTCTATGTGCTCAAGAGCCTCGACGACAACGAGCTGAAGCAACTTGTGCTGCGCGCCAGCGAGGAGCTGGGCGGCGTGCAGTGGGACGACGAGGCGCTGGGCCTGATCGTCGGTTCGGCCGATGGCGATGGCCGCAAGCTGCTGAACAATATCGAGATCGTGGTGCGTGCCGCCCGCAATGCTGGCGTGCAAATCATCGATACGGCCTTGCTGGGCAGCGCGCTGGCCGAGAACCTGCGCCGTTTCGACAAGGGCGGCGACGCGTTCTACGACCAGATCAGCGCGCTGCACAAGTCGGTGCGCGGCTCCGATCCCGATGGCGCGCTGTACTGGTTCTGCCGCATGCTCGATGGCGGCGCCGACCCGCGCTATCTGGCGCGCCGGATCGTCCGGATGGCTTGGGAAGACATCGGTCTGGCCGACCCGCGCGCGGCCCGCATCACGCTCGACGCGTCTGAAACCTATGAGCGGCTTGGCTCGCCGGAAGGTGAGCTGGCGCTGGCGCAGGCCCTGATCTACCTGGCCGTGGCGCCGAAGTCGAACGCCGGCTACAACGCCTACAACGCGGTGCGCGCCTTTGTTTCCAAAGACAAGTCGCGCCCGGTGCCCGTGCACTTGCGCAACGCGCCGACCCGGCTGATGAAGGAGCTGGGTTACGGCCACGCCTACCGGTATGCGCACGACGAGCCCGAAGCCTACGCCGCCGGCGAGCACTACCTGCCTGATGACCTGCGCCGGCAGGACTGGTACCAGCCCACCCCGCGCGGGCTGGAAGGCAAGATTGGCGACAAGCTGCGCCATCTGCGCGATCTGGACGCCGCCTGGCATCGTGAAAACCGGGGAAAGCCGGCGGATGACAAGAAGGGCGGCGACAAGGATTGAGCGTTGCAACCTGGGCCTTGGGAGCCGGATCCGGCGCCGAATGACCGAACAGCGTGGGAAATCCGGGCAGATTCGGCGCCGTCCGGTCATGCCGGTGCAGTAAAATGTCGCGTTCGCCGGCATGTCGCCGGCACTGCACACGACCCCCAAGCAACATGCTCGACATCCAGCTGTTCCGCAAAGACATCGACGCCGTGGCCCAACGCCTGGCCGCGCGCGGTTTCCAACTCGACGTGGCCACGTTCCAGGCCCTGGAGGCCGAACGCAAGCAACTGCAGACCCAGACCGAGGAACTGCAGGCCCGCCGCAACGCGCTGAGCAAACAGATCGGCATGCTCAAGGGCAAGGGCGAGGACGCCTCGGCCCCGATGACCGAAGTGGCCGGCATTGGCGATACGCTCAAGGCTTCGGCCGAGCGCCTGGGCCAGATCCAGAGCCAGCTCAATGACGCGATGATGTCGATTCCGAACCTGCCGCACGAGAGCGTGCCGGTGGGCAAGGACGAGACGCAGAACGTGGAGGTGCGCCGCATCGGCACGCCGCGCACGTTCGACTTCGAGGTCAAGGACCACGTCGACGTGGGCGCCCGGCTCGGCCTCGATTTCGAGACCGCATCCAAAGTGACCGGCTCGCGCTTCGCGTTCCTGCGGGGCGGCGTGGCTCGCATGCATCGCGCGCTGGTGCAGCTGATGGTGGACACCCATACGCTGGATCACGGCTACACCGAGATGTACGTGCCGTACATCGTCAATGCCGCGTCGATGCGTGGCACCGGCCAGCTGCCGAAGTTCGAGGATGACCTGTTCAAGGTGCCGCGCAAGGTGGGTGGCGAGGATGGCCAGGATGTCATCGAGAACTTCTACCTGATCCCGACTGCGGAAGTGCCGCTGACCAACATCGTGCGCGACGCGATCGTTTCGGCGGAAAAGCTGCCGATGCGCTTCGTGGCTCATACGCCGTGCTTCCGCTCGGAAGCCGGTTCGTATGGCAAGGACACGCGCGGCATGATCCGCCAGCACCAGTTCGACAAGGTCGAGATGGTGCAGGTGGTACCGGCCGAGCAGTCGATGGACGCACTGGAGCTGATGACCGGCCATGCCGAGGCGATCCTGAAGAAGCTCGAACTGCCGTTCCGGACCGTGGTGCTGTGCACGGGCGACATGGGCTTTGGCAGCACCAAGACCTATGACATCGAGGTGTGGATTCCGGCGCAGAATACGTACCGCGAAATCAGCTCGTGCTCGAACATGGGCGATTTCCAGGCACGCCGGATGCAGGCGCGCTCGCGCGCCGGACAAGGTAAGCCGGAACTGGTGCACACGCTGAACGGATCGGGCCTGGCCGTGGGCCGCACGCTGGTGGCCATTCTCGAGAACTACCAGAACGCCGACGGTTCGGTGACGGTGCCGAAGGCACTGCAAGCCTATATGGGCGGCATCGAGCGCCTGGAACCCGAAGCGTAAAAAATTTCCAGGAAGGGGCTTGCGCTCGGTATAGCAATGTCCCTATAATCTTGGTTTCGCTGCTTACGCAACGACCCAGTTACCGGAGAGGTGGCAGAGTGGTCGAATGTACCTGACTCGAAATCAGGCGTACCGGCAACGGTACCGTGGGTTCGAATCCCACCCTCTCCGCCATACAAAAAGCTGCTAGCTGTTTCGACCACCAGCAGACAAAAACATCGTAGTAAAGCTAGAGCCGACGCCTGTGAAAACACGCGTCGGTTTTGTTTTTCTGCGACGCCCATCCTCAGCGGGGTACGCGAACTACTCACCGAGGCCCGACATAGACTGCTCCAAACAACAACAATGTATGAAGCAGCATGTTAGTCGGATACGCACGGGTTAGTACGCAAGAACAAGAGACACACGCACAAACCGACGCACTGCGAGAAGCGGGCGTCGGTTTTGTTTTTTCCGAGAAGCGATCAGGCGGGAGCGTATCGAAGCGGCCAGTGCTTGAGGAGATGTTAAGCACCATCGGCCAGGGCGACACGGTAGTGGTCTACAAGCTCGACCGTATCGCACGTTCGCTGAAAGACCTACTCATCATCATCGAGCGCATCGAGCAAGCAGGCGCTCAATTCCGCAGCCTCACAGAACACATCGACACGCGATCACCTGCAGGGCGGATGATCTTTCAAATCGTCGGGGCATTCGCGGAATTTGAGCGCGAACTCATTCGAGAGCGCACACGTGTAGGCATGGCTGCAGCTGCGCGACGCGGCGTGAAAATGGGTAGACCCACAGCAATGAGCCCTGCAGATGAGGCAGAGGCCATGCGTCTATGGTTCACCGGTAAGCACACGAAGTCCGCGCTAGCGCGTCAATTCGGTACGCACATATCCAGCATCAAACGTGCAATTAAGCGCCATCACGAACGCACCCAACCAAGCCTGCTTGACGCAGCGTAAAGGCTAAAACGGAACCCCGCCACCCTGATATGGTAGGTTTACCAAAAATGACAAGGGGTTCCAATGCTTCGAATCGTGATAGCCATAATAGTTGCGGCCGCCAGCGGCAATGCCCTAGCAATGAAGTGCACCAGCGGTAAGAAGACGCTCTACACTGACGCACAAAACTGCCCCACAGGCTATTCCTACAGCGTAAGCCAAGAAACAGGCACCGTATCGACCATCGGAAAGTCTGAAAACGTACGACAGCAGGAAAGCGAATTTCTCAAGGGCCGAGAGCGCGAGAACAGCCAGTACTCCGCTCAGATCGCGCAGACGCAAATACAGGCCGCACAACAGATCGCGAACAACGCAGGACTATGCTCATCACTATCGGATCAGGCACGCTCACTCGAAGCCGCGATGCGACAACCGAACAGCCCGCAAACACTCGACTATCTCAAACAGCAGCACCGAGGCGTCCGCGATCAGATGTACCGGTACAAGTGCTAACAATCCTCAATTGGCTTGGTGTACCACTCGTCAGCAGTGGCAAGCCAGAAACATCCACGACCGTGTGACACGTAGCTCGAAAGACCCTGCATGTTAGCGTTATCGCACAGCCAACCGAAGGCGAAACGCAAAGCATCATCCAGCGACGAGAACTGACCCGAAATGGGCTTTTCGATGTCAATGCCGCGAGACGACCAATAGCGCTTAGCATTCAACTCTGAATCTTCGGCATCCTTGCCGATGTACTTCGAGATATAAGCAGCCAGCTTGTGCCGTGGCCACTCCTTAACCTTGCCAGCGTGGTTGCCCTTCGGGTTCTGAACATCAATGTTGCCCATACCGACGCCAACCACTTGATGCCACAGCGCACGCACTACGTCATAAACCTGCCGACCGTGCACAGCAAGGTGAATATGCCATGCACCGCGCTCTTGACGTTCCAGCACAGCGACATACCGCCACTTGTCCTTGCCCGTGCGCTTGGCAAGCCTGTTCATGAGCCGCGAAAACTCTTTGAAGTCCCGCTCAACACGCTCACGATCCTCCACGTTTTCACGGTAGGTAAGGGTAAGCAACCGGTCCGCCAATATTTGCTTGCACAGAAGCCGCACACGTTTCCTAGCACGCTGCACAGCACGCTCTCTATTCTTATCTTCATTGAGAGACTCACCACGCTTAGCCTTCGGCATGGGCATGAGATTGATGTCACGGAAAACCTTAACCGGATAGCCAACAACCTCACGTTGCCCACCAGGAAGCGTCACACACTTCACCACGACCTCTTCACGAACGTTGGGCCTCATGAGTCGCGTAGCAACTGCATCAGCATATGAATCCGCAGCACCAGAATCCCGGTCATACCACGACAAATCATCGTGGTTGATTTCCTGATAGGTGTCAGCTATCGTAAAGCCATTCATGGCGAACGCTCCTAACGTTTCTCGCTGTGATCACGTCCCCGGAGGATTGCCGTCCTCGCGGGGATTTTCTTTTCTGTCAGTACTACCGTGGCGTCTCGTTGCTTAAGTGTCAGTGATACAAGTCTAGGGGCGCGCTTCGCGCGCCCGCGCTCATGCCGCCTTACGGCTGGCCTTGAGCGCGTGGGCCAGCATTCACGAACACGTCATCCTGAGTCTGCGGAGCAGGGTGTAGAGCCATCAGGAAGGCTATGGCTATGGCCAGCAACCAAGCGGCTACCCCTACCTGCATTGCTTCGATCAACGCGCCTACGCTCTTTCTGATCGTTTCCAGCAGTCGTTTTCTTCCCTTCATAACCCCTAACCCCTTGGGCGATTCCTTCGGACCGGGCTTTCGCGCAAGCGTCGAGCCTAGGTCTCGCTCCATTCGGACATCAATCCCTATCGCTTCCGCTCTCCGAGCGGCCAGACACCTCAACGGTTTCTGGACTTCCCGAGAAAAGACCATCTAGTGTGCTTCGCACAAAAGGCGCTCGCCGCGCAGCGTCTCCACTCG
This sequence comes from Cupriavidus sp. 291-E7, assembly GCF_057798835.1. Classification (NCBI taxonomy): domain Bacteria; kingdom Pseudomonadati; phylum Pseudomonadota; class Betaproteobacteria; order Burkholderiales; family Burkholderiaceae; genus Cupriavidus; species Cupriavidus sp. 291-E7. Next base: position 266,145 of record NZ_JBYOJV010000010.1, on the reverse strand, counting down.
CCCTGGTGAGCGTCATCAGTCCGCCGAGCCCGCCGTCCCTTTTTCGAACGTAGTCCACTCCCTTCGGACTTTCGCGGCATAAACGGCCTGCTCCCCATTTCCGATGAAACCGGAAACGGGTCCCCTCCATTTATTCCACGTTCCGAAGGGAGCGGCCTCTCACGTTCGCGGGACGACGAACTCAGCGGACTGATGCCGAAACAGCTTCGGCAAGACTCCCGGAGACAAAGACGCCGGGACTCAGAATCTAGCGGCCCGATGACCTTAAAGGCGAAAACCATGAACCAACTGACCCTCTCACTCGCTGGCGGAATGTGCAACGCCCCGCTGTGGTTCGCTCTCCCGAGCAAGCGCCGTGTGGCACGTAGCAAGATCGAGTTCTGCCCCTTCGTGCAACTCGCACTCAAGCTCCACATCCGCAAGCTCATCCGCACCGGCAACCACTTCGTATGGACCCGCAGCGACGGCAAGCAATTCGTTTGCCGCACGATTCGCCAACTCGTTGCGCGCATCATGGATTGGGACGGTAAGCTGCTGCAGGGTCTGCTGCGCTCTGCGACATCGCAAGCGAACGCGAGCCAAAAGCGCCGTCGCTAGACGATCGCGTTTCGAACTCGCGGAAGTAGCCTTTCTGCGCAATCGACGCGCAGGCACTGCGCTCGACATCCAACACCGTAGCCTGTTCGGTGTAACACCTACATCCCGCCTTCTGCGCAATACAGCCCGCCACCACCGGCGCCCGAGTCGGTTGCGTGATGGCGTCATATACCGGCGCCGTGTGGGGCAGCCCAGGTATCCGCGGCTGACGTTCCGCAATGTACTCACCGGTCGTTTTCTTACGCTCAGAAGCCGGCGCGGCACTTGAAATGATTCCGGCGCCTGACTTGCCACCAGTCTCCGCCTTAACTGGATCAGAGCCCTGAAAACCCATCGACGCAAAGTGACGGTATCCAAAGAACCCGATCACGCATAACACCACCAGCAGCGCCGGAATCATGAACAGTTTCAGCGGAATGGACCGCTTCACTGTATGCATCGTTGCCGAACGGTACTTCCCGTAAAAGTCCTTGGGAGGCACGAATGGCTTACGCACAGCATTCTTGCGCGCGAAATAGTCCTTCGGGTTCTCCGCAACACCGTCTTGCCACTCGAAGCAAACAGCCTTCGTCATACCGAACGGGCGATGCATATGCCAGTGCGTTTGCACCAAGCGTCGAATCTTGGCCTCGAACTGCAACGGAGCCTGAGTAATCAGGTACAGATCGAAACCGCGATGGCGATGCACCGCTACGTCGGCGTAGTGCTTCGGCAATTCCTTGCCTAGCGCCAGAGACGGAAACGTGTTCTGGCACTCATCAAGCACGATGATGGCCCCGTCCGGGCACTTCACCCAGTCGGAGCCTTTCTCCATCTCTGTCCACCCCTCTAGCTTCACGTCGGGGATGCCGTGATAGAACACCGGACGGCCTTCCTCTTTGCGCCGCTTTTCAACAGTAACCAGCGTATAGAAAGTCTTGTAGTTGCCCGGAAGCCCGGTCGTCAGATAGACAGGCATCAGGCCCCCCCTTGATCACCAGTACGGTTCCAAATCATCTTGACCAGGCCACCGTTAAACACACCGCCCAACGCTGCCTTTATCGTGATGCACGCCAACAGCAGGTTGAATGCCACACCAAGACCCAGCATCGACATCACCTGAAGCACTTGCGGAGGAATGTTGATCACCTGAGCATTGATGATGTCCACCAGCTTGTTAAAAAGAAACTCAACGCCCTTGTATTGGACATAACCAACACCAAGGGCAATCAGCACCTTGCCAACCATACTGCCAATGATGGATAGCAACGCGCCCCACAAAAGTTGAACGAGAGGAGCCCACATGATCAGCCCTTATTGAAGAAGAGAATGCGCGCACAAAAGAGCGCCGTACACAGCAGCACAATTGCGCGAATCCAACCTGCGTAATCACACACTGGCTGAAACGAGATCTCCACAGTAACGTCCATAGGGCGCATCACGAGCGGAGCAGGACAGGCACCTGTCCCGAAACGATCTGTCACGTTGTCCAGTTTGTTTTGCACGTCCACAACTTGAAGACCACCCGTGGCACTAATCACACCAGCATTGCCTTGCCCCTTAGCTGCCTCGCTGGAAAAAACATCACGGTACGGATGCGAAGCCTCTGCCTGGCAATTCCGTGTGTATTGCTCTTTGGCGATCGCGCACTGGATAGCGTCACCAGTACAAGTGAAGGAAGCTGCGCAGCTGCCCTGAAACGAATCAACGTCCTTGCAAACGGCGTCATCGGCATTCTTTGCACAGAATGCATCCTTCGTTTGAGTCGTCGTTTCCTTCGAACCATCCGGTTTTGTCGTCGTTTGCGTGACCGTCGCAACACCATTGTTGTTCGTTACGTTTGTGGTCGTATTGGTCGTCTGGCTCGGCGCCTGAACACCGCTCGCATCCGTAGCGGTCGATGTCTTCGAATCATTCTTTGTGACACTAGTGCCGGGAATCTCGCCACCCTTGGCGCAAATCCCCACACCATTCACAGTGCCGTAGACCAAGCCCAACTGCGCGCAGCTGACAGGCGATGGCGGGTCAGTCGGTTTCGTCGTGGTGTCTACGCTGTCGTAATTGGCACCACTGCATGTCTGCCCGTTTCCCTTGCCGACAGACATCCCATACGTAGACTGCAACCCAACCGCAATTGAGCCTTGCGGATACTGGCACCCCTGGATGCACGCATAGTTAGGGGGAGTACTTCCCTGACCCACCACGAAAGCGCCGATATATTTGGTCATTACAGACGCATCCGTGCAGCTCGGTGGCGCCGGCCCGCACTGTTGAGCGAGCGGCAGAGACGTATTCGGTGCGGAGTTGTTCGCGCACCACGTCACGCCATTGACCGCACCAGAATTCACAATCGTCCCTGCTTGACCAGAAGACGTAACCTTGTAGTTGTACGTGCAACCCGACCCCGGACTGGCAGCCGCCGCACTCACAAAAGTCCATCCCGGAGACAGCCCTCGATCAGTGAACGAACGCGGCACCGCATACGCGCACGCCTCATCCTTTGTGGGTCGATAGTCCGTTGTCAGGTTGTAATTCTTGCTCCCATCGACGTCACGCCACCACCACCACGTGACAGGAGCATCCGCCCTGGCCTCAGAAACCAACCCGAGGCCAAAGGCAAGCGCTACGCCCAGTAGCACAAGAACCCTGAGGAGCGGAGTCCAAAGCCGCGCAGGAAGAGAGCAGAGCACAGAGAATTCCAATTAGCGCATTGCGATAGCGAGACATACGACTAGCAGGATGACTTCGTATGTATTGAAAATGGATGCGGTGTCCATAAAAAAGAAGGGCGCCGAAGCGCCCCCTTGTGGTTTAGCCGAAGAACGCGGCCTTGGCCCACTTCCACGCGACCGCGATACCGGACACTGTGAGCATCACGCCGCCGATCACCGCCAGCGCGCCGCTGATGTCCGTTTTCGCTTGGTTCGCCGCACCCGAAGCATCGACACCACCCGTGGTCTGCGCGAACGCAGCGGCAGCACCCATACCGGCCACCACCACAGCAGCCTTGGCCCACTGCTTGACTTGCTCCGACTTCACGGCGGCTTTCACACCGCGTTGGACTTGTTGCAGGTTCATACTGACTCCCGAAGGGTTGAGGAAAAAAGCGCTATGACCTCTCCGAAGCCACAGCGGTTTTTTCCCGATCAATCAAGCGCTGCACACGCTTGAGAAAACGGTGTTGCCAGATCATTGCCTTGCGCGCGTTTCGTTGCTTGCCCTCCAGCACCGCCAAGCGGTACTTCGCCGACCAACGCTTACGCCGAAAATGCTCCTTAATTTCTTCACCGAACATCCGAACCATGTGCCAGCACAGGTAGCCAAGAAACGCAGAGAAGAAGCTCAGCAATGCAACAGCCGTTGCAAGCTGGCGGGCAAACTCAATCAGTTGCTCAGTGGTCATGTCAGCGTCGATTCAGAAAGAAGTCGTTCATCAGCCGGATTCCCCACGCCATCAGCATTACCGTGACGATCATGAGCATCCAGTCCGCTTTTTCCGCGTTCGTCAGCCTGGGGACGATTGAGTGCTGCGACAGCGCCGCATCAAGATCAACTGGTTGCGTTTGACACGCCTGAAAGTCAGCAACGTTCACAGGCGTTGGCGAGTCGCAGACAAGCACGTAGCGCATCACCAACCCCAGCCGGAACCCGAGCGATGCAACAGCACACTGAGCACCACCGCAGTGGCCGCAGCACCCCCGCACGCCTTCACAAACATCTCAGGCTCCACACCGATGGACCAAACCAGCGCGTACAAGTGAAACCAGTCGACCGAAAGTCCGATCAATCCGCAACACACTGCAGTCCATGCAAAGATCAGTGACATCGATCCATCCCCGTAAACGAAACAGAGGCCGGCGAACCGGCCTCAGCGAGCATTGAGATTCAAGCGGCCTTCTTCTCCGGCAACGGAGCAGCTTGCTTTACGCCCACAGGCTGCAGATCAACGATGCGGACGACCACCTTGCCTTCGAAATTGGAGAAGGAGAAAACCGGTTCATAGGCACCCGGAGCGAGGCCGCGAAGATGATCCGGCAGGTTCATAAGGCCGGCAGTCGTGTCACGCTTGATCTCGCCGTTCTGATCGGTGTACTCAGCCGTGGCGATGCAAGCGCCTTCTTCGATGTGGTACTGGTTGCCAGTCTTACGAGCAACGCCTTCACGAACGGTCACCGCGTGGATATGAACCAGATGCTTTTGAGCCATTGTTTTTTCTCCGCTATGCCGGGTATCGAACGTCCGGCAGGATTTGGTTACACAGCGCGCGGTTTACGCGCCGTTGTTTACGCCATACACTTCGATTGTGCCGTTCGGACTAAGTCCGTTTGGACAAATCGAAGGTTAGTCCGTTCGGACAAAGTGCACAACAAGGAGTTTTCTATGAGCTACCAAGAATTGATAGCAAGGGCGCTAAATGGTCGGAGCGTGAATCGCGCGGCCAAAGACTTTGGCGTTCCGCAGAAGACTTTTGATCGTTACACGAAGGGGGAGCGACTGCCCGACTACCACACCGCTCTGATGCTGGCTCAAGCAGCAGGCGTTGAACCGGGCGCAGCATTCCTCATGCTGGCCGAGGAAGAGGCGAAGCGGGCAGGGGTTCAAAAGGGACCCTCTCCGCCAAAACAAGAAGCTGCCGACTGATTCGACCACCGGCAGACAAAAATAGCGTAGTAAAACTCAAACCGACGCACTGTGAAAGCAGGCGTCGGTTTTGTTTTTGTCGCGCGGATTTCTTTCAGCGTTTGCTTCACCTTCACCTTCACCTTCGGCTGCGGCCATGACAGCCGCAGCCCGATGTCAGACTGGCAGTCCCTTGGCGCGCAGTACGGCGTCGAATCGTTCCGGGTCCGCCGTCCCCAGCCGGTTGGTTTCGCGCACGCGTGCTTCGCGCTCCAGTCCGGCGCGGGCGCGTGCCAGTACCGCTTCGGCTTCGGCCGCGGGCACCGCCACCACGCCATCGGCGTCACCGACGATCAGGTCTCCCGGCAGTACCGCCATGCCGGCGCAGGCGATCGGCACATTGATCTCTCCGGGGCCTTCCTTGCTCGGGCCACGATGGGTGTGGCCACGGGCGAATACCGGCATACCGTCTTCCGCCCATTCCGCAAGATCCCGGATCGCGCCGTCGATCACCAGCCCGCCCAGTTGCCTGGTCACGCAGGTGGTGCGCATCAGGCCGCCGATCAGTGCCTGCGTGACATCGCCGCTGCCGTCGATGACGAGTACATCGCCGGGCTGCACCATCATCAGCGCCTTGTGAATCATGAGATTGTCGCCGGGCCGTACGCGCACTGTCACGGCTGGGCCGCACAACACCTCCGTCAGCCGGCCGTGGTAGCGATGCAGGCCGAGCGTGCCGACGCTGCGGCCGATGGCGTCGCTGATCGCCGCCACCGGAATCTCGCGGAACGCGGCCACGATCGAAGCCGAGGGGCCGGCCGCGCGCGGTTCGATGCGATAACCGGCAGGCCACTGCACGGGTTGTTTTTCGGAGCTGGATGCTGTCATCGGTGGGTCCTTGTCGAAAAGATTCAGCGCAGTGCCTCGCAGGCGTTGCGCAGACGTGCCAAGCCGGCTTCGAGGCGGTCCATCGACGTCGCAAACGAGATGCGGAAGAACGGCGATGTCCCGTACGCGCCGCCCTGCAACACGGCCAGATTCTGCGCGTCGAGCAAGTAGAGCACGAAGTCTTCATCGGTCTCGATTACCTTGCCATCGGGTGTCTTCCGGCCGATCAGGCTGGCGCAGGAGGGATATGCATAGAACGCCCCTTCGGGCAGATGGCAGGTGACGCCGTCGATGCGATTCAGCGAGGAGACAACGGCGTCGCGCCGTGACTGGAACACGCGCGTGCGTTCGGCGATGAAATCTTGCGGACCGGTCAGCGCTTCAAATGCTGCAGCCTGGCTGATCGACGACGGATTGGACGTGCATTGCGACTGCAGCTTGACCATCGCCTTGACCAGCGTGGCAGGTGCACCGCCGTAACCGATGCGCCAGCCTGTCATCGCATACGCCTTGGACACACCGTTGATGGTCAGCGTCCGTTCCTTCAGGGCCGGTTCCACCTGCGCGATGGTGGCGAACTCGCGGCCATCGTAGAGGATGTGTTCGTAGATGTCGTCCGTCATCACCCACACATGCGGATGCCGCAGCAGCACGTCGGCCAGTGCCTGCAGCTCCGCGCGCGAATACGTGGCGCCGCTGGGGTTGTTCGGCGCGTTGAGCACCAGCCACCGCGTGCGCGGCGTGATGGCGCGCTCCAGGTCTTCCGGGGCCAGCTTGAAGCCGTTGCCGGGTTGGCACGGCACGATCACGGGCGTGCCCTCGGCCAGCAGCACGATATCGGGATAAGACACCCAGTAAGGCGCGGGCACGATGACTTCGTCGCCGGGTTCGATCGTGCACAGGAATGCGTTGAAGATGATCTGCTTGCCGCCTGTGCCGACGATCAACTCATTGGGCGCGTATTCGAGCTGGTTGTCGCGCCGGAACTTGTCGGCGATGGCGGCGCGCAGCTCGGGCGTGCCACCCACGTCGGTGTACTTGGTCTGCGAGCGCGCCATCGCGCGCGTGGCGGCTTCACAGACATTGGCTGGCGTGTCGAAATCGGGCTCGCCAGAGGTCAGGCCGATGATGTCGCGGCCCGCTGCGCGCAGCTCCCGTGCGCGTTGGCCGGCCATTGAGCTGGGCGAAGGTTGGATGCGATTCAGACGTGCGGCAATCAGGCTCATGATGGGATGGGTCCGGGGAACATTCAGGAATCGGTTTGTGGTGCGGCAGGCCGTGCAAAAGACCGGTGCTGGCGCAGGTAGGGCACCAGGCCGCCCGCGTCGCGGATGGTCAGTACGATGTCGGCCACCGGTTCGCACGGAATCACGCGCGATGCCTGGCCGTCGTCGTTGCCGACGCGAAGCTCGGCGTGCGAACCAGACAGGTGCAGCGCAATGGCATCGCCTTCGCGGATGGCGTCCCGCAGCAGCTCGGTATCTGCCGTAACAGGCAGCAGGCCGTTGTTCACCGCATTGCGCCAGTACGTGCGTGCGAAGCTGCGTGCCACCACTACGCGGATGCCGGCGGCCAGCACCACCGTCACGGCAACCTCCATCGCCGATCCGCAGCCGAAGTTGTGGCCGGCAATCAGGATGTCGCCGTCGCGTACCGTAGCCGCGAACGCGGGGTCGTAGTCTTCCAGCAGGTAGTGCCGCAGGACATCGCCGTCGAGGGTGTCCTTCTTGCGGCGCGACGAGATGATGTAGTCGGTGTTGATGTCGTCACCGAGCCGGCGTGCGCGGCCCTGGATGACTGTAGAAGGCAAGGACATGATTAGCGGCCGGACTCGCGCGGATCGGTCAGGCGGCCAGTAGCGGCAGCCGTGGCACAGGCCCGCGGCGAGGCAAGAAAGATTTGCGCCTGGCGATTGCCCATGCGCCCCTTGAAATTGCGGTTGGCGGTGGAAACCACATGCGCGCCGTCACCGGGAATCTCGCCACAGGTGCCGCAGCAGGAACCACACCCAGGCGGCTGGAATTCAGCGCCCAGCGCGGCAAACTCATCGAGCATGCCCGTGGCTTCGAGTTCGGCCTGTACCGCCGCCGATGCCGGTGTCACGATCAGCCGCACGCCGGGCGCTACGCCGCCGCTGGCGCGCAGCACGTCGAGCGCTTCGCGGTAGTCCTTGGTACGGCCGCCGGTGCAGGTGCCCAGATAGACCATGTCGACAGGTGTGCCGCCAGCGGCCGCGAAGTCCACGACGTTATCGACGCGATGAGGCAGCGCCACCATCGGCACCACATCGTCCAGATGCCAGTGCAGCGTTTGTGCATAGCGCGCGTCGGCATCGGCCGATACCGGTGTGAGCGGTGCGTGAGTGCGCCCGGAGAGCCAGGCGCCGGTCTGTGCGTCATACGGGAAGATGCCGGCCTTCGCGCCCATTTCCACGGACATGTTGGCCAGCACGATCCGGTCGTCGATATCGAGTGCCGTTACGCCGGGGCCGTCGAATTCGAGCGCCATGTAGTTGGCGCCGCCGGCTCCGAGCGCGCGGGCCATCGTCAAGGCGAGGTCCTTGGCCGAAGCATGGGCCGGCAGCTTGCCGGTCAGGCGGATGCGGATCGATGCCGGCACCTTGAGCCAGACCTGCCCGCACTGGAAGATGCCGGCCAGGTCGGACGAACCGATGCCCGTGCCGAATGCGTTGAGCGCACCGTATGAGACCGCGTGCGAGTCCGCACCCACCACGAGCTGACCCGGCAGCACTCGCCCGGTTTCGAGCATCAACTGATGGCCGATGCCTTCGGCCACGTCGAACACATGAACGCCGAAGAGCCTTGCGAAGCTGCGTGCTTTCGACTGTAGCGCCATCGCGCGTTCGCCAGATGCCACACCGTAGTGATCGAGCGCGAACACGAGCCGATCCGGTCTTGCCGGTACGGTCAACGCGCCGTCGTGTTGCATGTCGCGGAAGTATTCGAGCGCCATCGGCACCGAACCGTCCGTACCCATCGCCATGTCGGGCGCGCAGATTGCGAGATCGCCGGCGTAGACGGCATGCCCGGCAGCCCGCGACAGCAGCTTCTCGGTCATGGTCTGGCCGCGTGTGGCGGGCGTCATGATGGACTCGCGCATCGGTTGGTCACGCTCAGTTCAGTTTGATGCCGGCGGTCTGCACGACCTTGCCCCACTTGTCGTGCTCGGTCCGGATCTGCCGCGCAAAATCCTCGGGGGTGCCGCCAACCGGTTCCACGCCAAGCTGTACGAGCCGAGCCTTGACGTCGTCGGACTTCAGGATCTGGTCGATCGCGCGATTGAGCTTGAGAACGATGCCTTTGGGCGTGGCGGCGGGGGCCACGACACCGCTCCACGACAACGACTCGTAGCCCTTGACGCCGGCTTCTTCCAGCGTCGGCACATTGGGCAGGCCGGGCAGGCGCTGGCGGCTGGTGACGGCCAGCGCGCGCAGCTTGCCTTGCTGGACAAAGCCGATCGACGAGGGCGCGTTATCGAACAGCATCGTGACGTTGCCGCCCAGCAGGTCGGTCAGTGCAGCCGAGCTGCCCTTGTAAGGCACGTGCATCAGCTTGACGCCGGTCAGCGAGGAAAACAGCTCGCCAGACAGGTGAGTGGAGCTGCCCGGCCCGGACGACGCAAAGCTCAGGGCGCCGGGCTTGGCCTTTGCCATCTGGATCAGCGCGGCCACGTCGGATGCCGGAAGGCTGGGCGCAACCACGAGGATGTTCGCGTTCTCGGTGGTGTAGCTGACCGGCGTGAAGTCCCTGGCCGCGTTGTAGTTGAGCTTGCCGTAGAGATGGTCGTTGATCGACAGCACGCCGGTGGCGCCCATCAGCAGCGTGTAGCCATCGGCCGGCGCCTTGGCCACGAGTTCGGCGCCGATATTGCCGCTGGCACCGGCGCGGTTATCCACCACGAACGGCTGCTTGAACTTTTCCTGCAGCTTCTCGGCAAGGATGCGTGCAACCACGTCGGTGGAACCGCCAGCAGCGAACGGCACGACGATGCGTACGACCTTGTCGGGGTAGTTGTCTTCGGGGGCGGCGCCAGCGACGAGAGGAAGGCAGGCGAGACACGCGGCAGCAAGACCAGTCAGCATCTTCATGGGGGTTTTCCCTTAAGAGAGGGGCATGTTGTGGATGTGGCCACGTTTGCTGTCTCGCGGCTCAGGGAAAGTCTACGGACGCGTATTTCCCTGGACAAACGAATTTCTTCTGCCCATTATTCGCAAAAAGTGAAAAGTCAGGAGACACGTCGCTCATGCGCCACAACGTCACGCTCAAGCAATTGCGCTGTTTTCTTGCCGTAGCCGAAACCGGCTCGTTCACGGCGGCGGCGTTGCGGCTGTGCGTGACGCAATCGGCGTTGACGGCCACCATCCAGCAGTTCGAAGAGTCCGTTGGACTGCGTATGTTCGACCGCACGACGCGGCGCGTGAACCTCACGGATCACGCGGCGCAGTTTCTGCCCGAAGCGCAGCGCGTGGTGAATGGTTTCGACAGTGCGATATCGGATCTGCAGGCGCTTGCGCAGGGCGAGCGCGGGCATATCCGTATCTGCGCGGCGTCATCGGTGATTGGCCAGTTCCTGGTTCCCGCGCTGCCACGCTTCCGCGACGCCTATCCGGGCATCACGATCTCGCTGCGCAATCCCGCGGCGCAGCAGACCGAGCAACTGGTGCTGGAGGGCGAGGTCGATTTTGCGATCGACAGCAAGTACAACGGGCATGACGAACTGGACTACACGCCACTGGTCGTGGATTGCTACGGTGTGGTATTCCATCGCGATTCGCCGCTGGCGCAGGATGATGGCCCGGTGACATGGGATGCACTGCGGCACGGCAAGTACGTGGGCTTCAGCGCCGATACGGGCATCGGCCGCTTTCTGCGCAGCCACGCCGCGCATTGGCCCGAGCTGACGCGCGAGCACGACGAAGTGGAAAGCACGGCCTATCTGTTCGCCATGCTGGCGCGCGGCGGGTATTACTCGGTGCTGCCAGCGCTCGCGTACCAGCGCAATCCTTACCCCGAACTGCTGTTTCGTGCGCTGGAGGCGCCGGGTCTGTCGCGCGAGCTATGCGTGATCACGCGGCCGTTGCGATCGCAGTCGGCCAGCGCGCAACGGCTGCTCGGCATCGTCCGCGACACCCTGAAAGGCCAGGACATGCCGCCGGGCGTCTCAGTGGCTTAAGGCTGCGCGGATGGCAGTCTCGACACCAGCAACTGGTCGATCTTGTGATGGTCGATGTCGAGTACCTCGAAGCGGAAGCCCGCCACCGTGATCGACTCCGACTTCTTGGGAATCCGTTTCAGCGAATAGATGACCAGGCCGGCAGCGGTATCGACATAGTCCTCGCCGGGAATCGTATCGAGTTCGAGCGCTTTTTTCAGGTCGACCAGCGGCGTCAGGCCGTCAACGAGCCATGACGTGGCATCGCGCCGCACGATCTGCTCGTCCTCGGCCGAATACAGGATGTCACCCATCAGCGCACCGACGATGTCGTCCAGCGTGACGATGCCGACCACGAGGCCGTACTCGTTCATGACGACAGCAAAGCTCTCGTGCATTTCGCGGAAGCGCGTCAGCGATTCGGATAGCGTCAGCGTGTCGGGGATCACCAGCACGTTCTTGTCGTAGTGCTTGCCGATGTCGTCCAGGACCGCCGCATTCTCATTGGCCAGCAGCAGCTGCAGGATGTTCTTGGAATCCATGAAGCCGAGCACGTCGTCGATGCTCTTGCCGCAGACCGGATACTGCGCGTGCGGCTGCTTGACCAGCTTGCGGCGCACGCTGTCCGCGGATTCGTCGAGCGTCAGGAACACTACGTCGTCGCGCGGGGTCATGATGGCGGTAATCGGCTTCGAGTCGAGTTCGAACACGTTCTCGATCAGATGCAGCTCGTGCTTGTGCAGCACGCCGGCCTCCGCGCCGGCATCGACCATCGCCGCAATGTCCTCGGTGGTGATCTGGTCCACGGGCTTGGTCGGAATACCGAGCAGTTTAAGCATGGCGTCGGCCGCGGCATTGAACACCCAGACCACGGGTTTGAAGACCTTCAGCATCGTCAGCATCGGACCGATCACGTTGACGGCGCAGGCTTCGGGGAAGGTCATGGCCACGCGCTTGGGGATCAGATCGGCAAACTGGATGAACAGCAGCGTCACCACCAGGAATGAACCGATATTGGCCACGCGCTGCGCGGTATCGGGACTCAGCCAGGGCAGCAGGGCGTCGAAGAGCAGATCGGAGACATGCTTTTCGCCGAGGATACCGGCCAGGATCGCCACGCTGTTCACACCGATCTGCACGACGGTGAAGAAATTGCCGGGTTCTTCCTTGAGCAGCAATACCTTGGTGGCGCGGCGGTCGCCGCGGTCGGATAGGACTTGGAGTTTTGTGCGGCGGGCCGCGGTCAGGGCGATCTCGGAGATCGAGAAGAACGCGCTCGCCAGCACCAGAAGGACAAGGGTCAGGACAAACATAAAGAAGCTCACGCGCCTGTCGAGGCGTGTTGATGATGGTGCACAGGATGGTGCGCTGTCAATTGTCTGCTCAATGTGCCGGCCGCTAACGGACCGCCGGATCGAATTGCGCGGCGGGGATTTCCAGCCGGTCGCCCAGCGTTGCAGCCAGTGCATCCGCTGCCGCGGCGAACTGCGCGTGCATGTCGTCGACCAGGCTCGATGCTCCGCGATGGCTGGCGCGCAGCATATGGATTTCGAATGACAATTCGGGCTGCAGGTCGTGCAATGCGACGTGATCGGGGTTGGCGCTCAGCGCGGTGTACTGGTCCAGCAGTGTCAGGCCAAGACCCGCGTCCACCAGAGCCAGTGCCAGCGAGTACGTCTGAACCTCCAGCGTGGAATGTGGCTCCAGCGCATGGCGGGCCAGCGTCTGCCGTACCAGCAACCCCAGCGAGCTGTCATCGTCGTAGCCAATGAACGGACGTTCCATGACCTTGCGGATCGGCACGGTACCGCGCCGGCCGCCCGATGGCAGCGGCTGCGCGCGGGGCACGGCCAGCAGCATGCGCCCCGTGGCCACCGGTGCGCTGGTGATGGCTTCATGGCGCGGCGGGGAGAACGCAAAGCCGACGTCGATCTGGTTGGCCAGCAGCGCCGCCACGATCTCGTTGGTGTGGTGGGTGAGCACCTGGACCTGCGTTTCGGGGTGCCGCGCACAGAAGCGGCGCACCGCGGGCACCAGCAGTGGATTGGCCAGGCTGGGCGTGGCCGCCACGCGCAGGCGCCCCGCGCCCTTGTGCCGCAGACTCTCCGACACGCGCCGCACGCGCTCCACCTCGCCATATAGCCTTTCGACATCGCCATAGAGCGCCACGGCCTCGGGCGTTGGCTGCAGTCGACCGCGCTGGCGGTCGAACAGGCGGAAACCCAGCGACGCCTCGGCGTGCTGCAGGACACGTGTCACAACGGGCTGCGAGACATGGAGCAGGCGTGCGGCCTCACTGACGGTGCCTGTCAGCATGACGGCACGGAAGACTTCGATCTGGCGCAGGCGCATCGTTGTGGTGCGGGAAATTGCGGAAAAGGTGCGGAAAAATGGTGCCGTGCACTACGGGAAGACCCGGGTGGCGGGACCCATAGCCTGGGGACATATTCTGGCACGTATTCGCATTGGGCAAGCCGTGCGGCGTGTTCTACGCTCTGGCCCATCGTTTGAAATCGGAAGCAAGGCAAGTCAGATGCGGGTAGCGATCGTGGGCGCCGGCGTGGTCGGCATGACCAGCGCGTGGCGATTGGCCAATGACGGCCACGAGGTGACGGTGGTGGAGCGCCACGACGGTCCCGGAGAGGAAACCAGCTTCGCCAACGGCGGTCAGCTCAGCTACAGCTATGTGGCGCCGCTGGCAGGCCCGGGGGTGTTGTCGAAGGTGCCGGGATGGCTGCTGGACCGCGATTCGCCGATGCGTTTCCGGCCGTCGATGGACCCATCGCAGTGGCGCTGGCTGATGGCATTCATACAGGCGTGCAATGCATCGACGAGTGAAGCCACCACGCGCAAGCTGCTGCGGCTGGCCTTTTATTCGCGGGACCTGATGCAGGCGTTCGTGAACCGGCCGGAGGCACGTGAGGAGGGCGGAGGTTTCGATTTCGCGCGGCGCGGCAAGCTGGTGGTGCACCGCGATGCGGCGGCATATGACTCGGCATGCCGATTGCTGGACTACCAGGCCAGCCTGGGCTGCGAGCAACAGGCCTTGGACCGGGACGCGACGATTGCGCTGGAGCCTGCGCTGGCGGGCATCCGTGACGAGATAGCCGGCGCGATCTACACCCCGAGCGAAGAAGTGGGCGATTGCCACCTGTTCTGCGTGTCGCTGGCCCATCTGTTGCAAGGCAACCCCGCCGTGAAGCTGAACTTTGGCACGCGGGTGACGGAACTGATGCGCAGCGGTGACCGCGTGACGGGGCTGCGTACCGACAAGGGGGAGATTGCGGCCGACGTCGTGATCGTGTCTGGCGGCATCGGCAGCGTGCCGCTGTTGCGGCCGGCGGGTATCCGGCCGATGCTGTGGCCGCTCAAGGGGTACAGCATCACGGTACCGATTGCGGATGGTGCGCGGGCCCCGCACATCAGCGTGACGGACTTCGCCAACAAGATCGTCTACGCGCGCATCGGTAACACGCTGCGCGTGGCGGGGATGGCCGACATCGTGCGTGGCGGCGCGGTGATCGACCGGGAGCGTGCGCAGACACTGGTGACGCAGACGCGCGCGGTATTCGGCAACGTGATGAACGGGGCCGACCTGGACGCGCTGCAGCCCTGGGCGGGCCTGCGTCCGGCCACGCCGACGGGGCTGCCGATGATCGGCGAATCGCGGCTGCGCGGGCTTTGGCTGAACCTGGGCCACGGCGCGCTCGGATTCACGCTGGCGATGGGCAGCGCGGGCCTGCTGGCGGATCGCCTTGCGGGCCGGGCCCCGGCCATCGACGCGGAAGATTTCAGTGCAGTGTCGGCCTGACTTTGTCAGCGTCGATGCGAACACGGGTTGTACTGGAAGTTGCAGGAAGTATCTTGAAGTCAGTTGGGTAGTGAGATTGCCTCAAGTTTGCATTTATTAATCCAAGCCCCTTGAAGGAGCGAACCATGAAGTCACTGTCTGTCCGTTCGACCCCCATCCATCGCCTGGTAGCCGCTGCCGTGCTGGCAGGCGCAGCCATCGGTGCCCATGCCGCCGATGGCGATACGCTCAAGAAGATCAAGGACAGCGGCGTGATTTCGCTGGGCTACCGCGAATCGTCGATTCCGTTCTCGTATTCGGACGGCAATCAGGTCATGGGCTATTCCCATGACTATCTGCTGGCCATCGTCGACAAGGTGAAGTCGACGTTGAACATGCCGAACCTGCAGGTCAAGATGACGCCGATCACGTCGCAGAACCGCATTCCGCTGATGCAGAACGGCACGATCGATATCGAGTGCGGCAGCACGACCAACAACACCGAGCGCCAGAAGCAGGTGTCGTTCTCGAACAGCCTGTTCATCTACGGCATTCGCATGCTGACGAAGAAGGATTCGGGCGTGACCGACTTCCCGCAGCTCAAGGGCAAGAACGTGGTGACCACGGCCGGTACCACGGGTGAGCGCCTGCTGGTGAAGATGAATGGCGAAGGCATGAACATGAACCTGACCAGCGCCAAGGACCACGGCCAGGCTTTCCTGATCCTGGAATCGGGCCGCGCCGTTGCATTCGTGATGGATGAACCGCTGCTCTACGGCGAGCGCACCAAGGCCAAGAACGCGGGCGAATGGGTCGTGGCAGGTACGCCGCTGCAGACCGAAAACTACGCCTGCATGTTCCGAAAGGATGATGCTTCGTTCAAGAAGCTCGTGGACGGCGTGGTGGCGGACATCCAGAAGAGCGGCCGTGCCGAGAAGCTCTACACCAAGTGGTTCCTGCAACCGATTCCGCCGCGCAACATCAACATGAACTACGCGCTGTCGCCGGAAATGAAGCAGCTGTTCGCGGAGCCGAACGACAAGGCATTCCAGTAAGCCGGGTTGCACACGGGCGCCTTCGACGGAACACCGGGGAGGGCGTCCTGGCCCGCAGTGCAGAATTGGTTATATAGCCATTTCGAATCGTTATTTCGTGGTCGATAGCATTTGCGATACCTTGGTGCCCGTTATAGGCTCTTAGAGCCGTCGGATTTCCCTCAAAAGGGGCATCGACAGCAAAACCGCATCCCACTGGAGAACATATGCGAACGATTCGATCGGGTTGGTTCAAATCCCTGCTGGCTACCGCGCTGGTGGCAGGCGCCACGGGCCTTGCCGCAACGGCTGCCCATGCCGCCGATCTGCTGGACACGGTCAAGCAGGCTGGCGTGCTGAAGGTCGGCCTGGAAGGAACCTACCCGCCGTTCGGCTATCGCGGTGCCAACAATGAGCTGGATGGCTTCGACGTCGACGTGGCGCGCGCCGTTGCCGGCAAGCTCGGCGTCAAGCCCGAGTTCGTGACGACCGAATGGAGCGCGATCATTGCCGGGCTGCAGGCTGGCAAGTTCGACATCATCGTCAACCAGGTATCGGTGACCCCGCAGCGCAAGCAGGTGCTCGATTTCTCGACGCCCTACGTCTACTCGGCCGCGCAGCTGATCCAGCGTAAGGACGACAAGCGCGAGTTTGCTTCGCTGGACGCGCTCAAGGGCCACAAGCTCGGCGTGAGCCTGGGCAGCAACTACAACGACCTCGCCAAATCGGTGCCCGGCATCGACGTGAAGACTTACCCGGGCGCCCCCGAATACCTGCGTGACCTGGCCGCACAGCGTGTGGATGCCGCGCTCAACGATCGTCTGATGGTCAATTACCTGATCAAGCAGGCCAACCTTCCGCTGCGTCCGGGTGCCGTGCTGCCGGGTGCCAACAGCGAAGTCGCCATCCCGTTCCGCAAGGACAACCCGAAGTTCGCTGCCGCCGTCGACAAGGCGCTGGATGACCTGCGCCGCGATGGCACGCTGGCCAAGCTGTCGAACAAGTGGTTCGGCTCGGATGTGACCAAGCCGCTCAAGTAAAAAGCAGTCGCACAGTCGCACAGTCGCACAGTCGCACAGTCGCACAGTCGCACAGTCGCACAGTCGCAGCGGCCGGAAGTCGCAAATCCATTCTCGGATCTTCCGGTCGCGTATGCGCTTCCAGTCGGCGCGATAGGGATTGATATGCCGCCGGCGCAATGACGGACGTCCTCCGGTAATCCATCCATCGTTCGCCAAAGGCATGGCTTGCCCAAGGCACGGCGTCCCAGCCCGCCAGCACACGGTATCCGTTGAATGCTTGCAGGCGTTTTGCCAGGGATCGTCTGGTACATCATCGCCGCGCGTCTTGAAGGTCAGGGTACTATCCGTGCCGCCCTCCGCCCCGATCACGTATGATCGCGGCATTCCAGGCCCAGATTGACTGACCCAAGCCCCACCATGTCCGCGCTCCAGCTCGTCATCGATTCGCTTCCCGTATTGCTGCAGGGCACGCTGCTCACGCTGAAGTTCGCCGTGTTGTCGATGGTGTTCGGACTGGTAATCGGCATTGTGGTGGCGCTGATGGGCATTGGCCATCAGCGGATTCTCAAACTGATTGCGCGTGTGTACGTCAGTATCATGCGCGGCACGCCGCTGCTGGTGCAGATCTTCGTCGTGTATTACGGATTGCCGGGCATCGGCATCGCGCTGGAGCCAACGCCGGCTGGCGTGCTGACGCTGAGCCTCAACGTCGGCGCCTATCTATCGGAAAGCATGCGCGGCGCCATCCAGGGTGTGGCGCGCGGCCAATGGCTGGCTGCGTACAGCCTGGGCATGACGCCTGTGCAGACGCTGCGCTTCGTGGTCGGCCCGCAGGCGTTGCGGCTGGCGGTGCCGAGTTTGTCGAACAGCCTGATCAGCCTGATCAAGGATACGTCGCTGGTATCGGTCATCACCGTGACCGAACTGCTGCGTACCTCGCAGGAGATCATCGCCGCCACCTACCAGCCGCTGCCACTCTATCTGGCAGCCGCCGCCATCTACTGGATTCTCAGCACCGCGCTATCGGCGTTGCAGCACGTGCTGGAACGGCGCCTGTCGCTGCCGACACGTCACTGAGCCGTCCGCGGTGCCGATGGCGCGGGCGGAGGCTTGGGCGCTTCCACGTTGAGCTGGCGTCCTGTTTCGAGCAGCGTTTTCAGACCAGCCAGGATCAATGGCCAGCCATTACGGCCACCTTGCAGGATCTGCTCGTCCACCGGCTCCTGATGAAGCTCGCTGACCGTCAGCCGCACGGCTTCGTCGCCCACGGCATCGATCTGCCATGTGACAACCACTTCGGGTAACTGGCGGAATGCTTCGAGCCATTCCACGCGCCAGGTGACCGAGAGCCGGTAGGGCGGTTCGGCGGCCAGCACCACGCCTTGCGAATCGACCTTGCCGTCATCCATGCGTAGCACGAACGGGCTGCCCACCTGCCAGTCCGATTCGACGCGGCGTCCAAAGAAGTACTTCACGCTGAGCCCAGGGTCCGTCAGTGCCTGCCACACCTGTTCGGGGCTGGCGGCGATATAGGTCACCACAATGGTCTGGGCGTTCCGAGACGTAGACATGCGCATTCTCCTCGACGACGGCGGGGCAGGGCCGTTGGCGTGGTGACGGGAATGGTGTAACGGATATCGGTACTGTCGCACCGAATGGCGGCGGACGGCAAGAGGAGGAGGCCCCTCCGCCGCACGCAACGCAGTGCGGCGGAAGAGGGGCGGGCGCGGCAGTGCTTACTGCTGCGCGATACGGCCGGCGATGTGGTCCAGTGCTTCTTCCACCTGGTCGATCAGGATCAGGCACAGGTCACCCGGCTGCAGGCGCGCCAACGCCGTGTCGATGGCCAGGTACTCGCCGCGGATTTCCTCGGTGTGGCTGGTACGTTGCGCACCGACCAGACCTTCACGCAGCAGAGCCAGCACTTCGCCGTCTTCGCGGCCGCGCTGGCATTGATCCTGATACAGCAACACGTCGTCGAACACGCCGCCCAGGATCTGCGTCTGCTTGCGGATGTCCTCGTCGCGGCGGTCGCCGGCGCCGCTGATCACGACCACGCGCTTGTTGGAGCGCATCGTCTGCACGGCATTGCACAGCGCCTGGATGGCGTCGGGGTTGTGGCCGTAATCGGCAATCAGCGTGGCGCCCTTGTAGTCGAACACGTTGAAGCGGCCCGGCGCGGTAGCGGCGTCGCTCACGAACGTGGCCAGCGCGCGGCGGATCACGTTCCAGTCGATACCCAGCGCCCACGCCGCGGCAATCGACGACATCGCGTTTTCCACCTGGAAACCGATCGAGCCATTGCGCGTCAGCGGGATATCGGCCAGCGCGAATCGCACGTTGGTGTCGCCTTCGGTGGCCACGATTTCGCCGCCTTCCACGAACACCACGCGCTTGCCCTGGGCGCGATGCAGCGCCATCGTCGGCAGGCCCGGGTCGTGCGCGAAGAACGTGACCGAGCCTGGGCAGGCATCGGCCATGCGCGCGACCATCGGATCGGCGGCGTTCAGCACGGCCATGCCATGCGGCGCCACGTTCTGCACGATCACGCTCTTGAGCACTGCCAGGTCTTCGACGGTGCTGATGTACGACAGGCCAAGGTGGTCGCCTTCGCCGACGTTCGTCACCACGGCCACGTCGCAGCGGTCGAAAGCCAGGCCTTCGCGCAGCAGGCCGCCGCGTGCCGTTTCAAACACGGCGGCGTCCACGTCGGGGTGCAGCAGCACATTGCGCGCGCTGCGCGGGCCGCTGCAGTCGCCGGTGTCGATACGCTGGCCCTGGATATACACGCCGTCGGTGCCGGTCATGCCCATGCGCAGGCCGTTCGATGCCAGGATATGCGTGATCAGGCGGACGGTAGTCGTCTTTCCGTTGGTGCCCGATACGGCCACCACGGGAATCCGGCCGTCGTCGCCGTCGGTGAACATGGTCGAGATGATGGCCTCGCCAACCGCGCGGCCCTTGCCGTACGACGGCTGCAGGTGCATGCGCAGGCCCGGCGCGGCGTTCACTTCGACGATGCCGCCTGCCTGTTCCTCGAACGGCTTGAGCATCGTTTCGCAAACGGCGTCGACACCGCAGATATCAAGGCCGACCATCTGCGCGGCAGCCACGGCGCGCGCGGCGATGTCCGGATGCACGTCGTCGGTCACGTCGGTGGCGCTGCCGCCGGTGGACAGGTTGGCGTTGTTGCGCAGTACCACGCGCACGCCCTTGGCCGGCACGGACTCGGCGGTCAGGCCCTGCTTGGCCAGCGTGGCCAGCGCGATATCGTCGAAGCGGATCTTGGTCAGGGACGTGGCATGGCCCTCGCCACGGCGCGGGTCGCGGTTCACTTCCTCCACGAGCTGGCGCACCGTGTGCGAACCGTCGCCAATCACCTGCGGCGGATCGCGGCGTGCCGCGGCCACCAGGTGCTTGCCCACTACCAGCAGGCGGAAGTCATGACCGGGGATATAGCGTTCGACGATGACATCCGAAGAAATGTCGGCGGCCACTTCATAGGCCGTCATCACTTCCTCGCGCGTGCGGATGCGCACGGCAACGCCCTT
Organism: Cupriavidus sp. 291-E7; assembly: GCF_057798835.1. Classification (NCBI taxonomy): domain Bacteria; kingdom Pseudomonadati; phylum Pseudomonadota; class Betaproteobacteria; order Burkholderiales; family Burkholderiaceae; genus Cupriavidus; species Cupriavidus sp. 291-E7. Next base: position 245,492 of record NZ_JBYOJV010000010.1, on the reverse strand, counting down.
GCCCTGATTGCCGTCGCGCGGCTTCACCACGACCGGGCCGTTGATCTCCTGCGCGGCAGCCCAGGCTTCTTCGGCGCCGGTCACGGAACGGCCCAGCGGAACCGGCACGCCAGCCGCGTGCAGCAGGCTCTTGGTCAGTTCCTTGTCCTGTGCGATCGACTCGGACACCGCGCTCGTCATGTCGGTCTCGGCAGCCTGGATGCGGCGCTGCTTGCTGCCCCATCCGAACTGAACCATCGAGCCTTGCGTCAGGCGGCGATACGGAATGCCGCGCGCCACGGCGGCGTAGACGATCGAGCCCGTGCTCGGGCCCAGGCGCACGTCTTCGTCGAGTTCACGCAGGCGGTGCAGCGCGTCATCGAGATCGAACGGCTTGTCATCGCGCGCGGCCAGGCACAGTTGCTCGGCCAGATCGAAGGCCAGGCGGCCCACTTCTTCTTCGCTGTACTGCACCACCACCTGGTAGGTGCCCGGTTCCAGCGTCGGTGCGGCGTGGCTGAACGTGACCGGGCAGCCGGCGGCGGCCTGCAGGCCCAGCGCGGCGGCTTCCAGTGCGTGGGCCATCGACGGCGAGCCGGCCTCGTCGTCGGGGCGCATCGGCGGGATGGCCGGAAAGCGTGCGCGCAGGCGATCTTCGAAACCCGGCAGTTCGGCCAGCAGGTGCGATTGGTCCGAGCAGGCCACGATGGCTTCGATCGCGGTATGCCGACACCAGAGATTCGGGCCACGCAGAGCCCGGATACGAGAGACTTCCATAGAATCGTTTGTCCGTTGTTCTTCCGGCCGGAATCAGGCGCGGCGTCCGCTGCGGCCCATCCACTGGTGCACCTGCTCGACGGTGCTCTCGGTAGAGCCTTCGTCGCACTGCAGGACCAGCAGGTCACCCGCTACCAGCTGCGACAGCGCGGCTTCCACCGCGTCGCGGCGTGCGCCTTCGTCGATGATCTTTGTCACGCGGCGGCCTTCGTACAGGCCCTTCTTCAGCAGCGCGCGGGCTTCGGCATCGGGCAGGTCGCGGCGCACGCTCCGGTCTTCGCACAGGAACACGCGGTCGAACGTCTTGCCGATGGCCTTGCCTTGCAGCACCAGGTCTTCGTCGCGGCGTTGCACGCCAGCGCCGAACACCAGCATGCGGCGCTCGGCCGGGAAGCGGTCCAGCGCGGCAGCCATCGCTTCGAGCGCCGGTGCATTGTGCGCGTCATCGACGATCACCGTGGCGCCGTGGCGCTCGAACATCGTGAAGCGTCCCGGCACGTCCACCTGGCCCACGTCGAACGTGACGATGCCCGCGCGGATCAGATCGTTCGAGATACCCAGTGCCCAGCCCGTGGCCACGGCGGCCAGCACGTTCTCGATCTGGAACGCGACGCGGCCCGCGTAGGTCAGCGGAATGGCCGACACATCGGTCAGCGCGGTTTCGCTGCTGCCGGTGGCCATCACCACCTTGCCGTCGCGCACGAATACGGTGCGCTTGCCAGCGGCACGATGCTCGACGATGGCAGGCAGATCGGCGGACAGACCGAAGAAGATCACGTCGCCATCGCACAGTTCGGCCATTTCGACCAGACGCGCATCGGCGGCGTTCAGCACGGCGGCGCCGGTCTTGAGCACCACGTCGACCTGCGTGCGCAGGACGTTGTACATGCGGTCCTCGTCCTCGACGTAGTAGTCGCCGAGGTGATCGGGCTGGCCGAAGTTCGTGACCACGCCTACCTGGCAGCGGTCGTACGGCAGGCCCTGCGACAGGATCATGCCGCTGTCGTTTTCGAACACCGCGGCTTCCACCGCGCGATTCATCAGGATGCGGTGGCCGGCGTCCCAGCTCGCCTTTTCGCCACGGTCGCCCTTTTCCACCTGGCGGCGGTCCAGGAACAGGCCGTCGCTGCAGGTCAGGCCCGTATGCTTGCCCGACAGCTGCAGCAGGCGCGCCACGAGCTTGGCCACCACGGTCTTGCCATTGGTGCCGGTGATGCCGACCACGGGAATGCGGCCGTCGTCGTCCACGCCGTTCCGGCTGGAGAACAGATGGTCGACGATGGCGCGGCCCACGGGCCGAGGTTCGCCATCGGCCGGCTTGATATGCATGAGCAGGCCGGGTCCGGCATTGACCTCGACGATGGCGCCGCGCTGGTCGGCCAGCGGACGCGAAACGTCCTCCGCCACCAGGTCCACGCCAGCGATGTCCAAGCCGACGATGCGCGCGGCCAGCGCGGCATGCGCGGCAACGCTCGGGTGCACGCGGTCGGTCACGTCGAAGGCCACGTTGCCGTTGCGCTGGATCAGCACGGTGCGGCCCTCGGGCGGCACGGCGTTGCCATCGGCATAGCCCTGGCGCTTCAGTTCCAGGCGCGCGGCGGAATCCAGTCGCACGCGGTTCAACGGATGATCCTCGGTGCTGCCACGGCGCGGATCGGAATTGATCTGCGATTCGATCAGTTCGTCGATGGTCTGCTTGCCATCGCCGACGACCGAGGCCGTCTCGCCCATTGCGCAGGCCACCATGCGGCCGCCGACGATCAGCAGGCGGTGCTCGTTGCCGGGCACGAAGCGCTCGACGATCACGCCGCTGCCTTCCTCGATCGCCACGCCGTAGGCGGTTTCCACTTCCTCGCGCGTCATCAGGTTCGTGAACACGCCGCGGCCGTGGTTGCCGTCATAGGGCTTGACCACCACGGGCACGCCGATGCTTTCGGCTGCGTCCCAGGCGTCCTCGGGGCTTTCGACCATGCGGCCTTCCGGCACCGGCACGCCGCACGACTCCAGCAGGGTCTTGGTCAGGTCCTTGTCGCGCGAAATGGATTCGGCGATGGCGCTCGTGCGGTCGGTCTCGGCCGTCCAGATACGGCGCTGGCGCGCGCCGTATCCGAGCTGCACCAGGTTTCCGTCGGACAGCCGGATCGATGGGATGTCGCGGTCGTCGGCGGCATCGACGATGCACGCCGTGCTCGGTCCCAGGCAATGTTCGTCGACCAGGCGGCGCAGGTTGTCCACGGCGGCCGGCACGTCGAACGGACGGTCCTCGATGGCAGCCATGACCAGGTCGCGCGCGGTGAACAGTGCGGCACGTGTCACCTGCTCGTGCCAGGCGCGCACGATGACCTTGTAGACGCCGCGCACCGGGGTCTCGCGGGCTTTGCCGAAGCCGCCGGGCATGCCCGCCAGGTTCTGCAGCTCAAGCGTAACGTGTTCCAGGATGTGGCCCGGCCATGTGCCTTCCTTGAGTCGCATCAGGAAGCCGCCGCGCACGCCTGGGCTGCAGCGGTGCTCGATCAGCGTGGGTAGCCATGCCGACAGGCGCTCGTAGAACCCCGGAATCTTGTTGGAGGGGAAATCCTCCAGTTCGCCGATATCGACCCATGCCTCCAGCACTGGCCGATATGTCCACATATTCGGGCCGCGCAGCGACATGACATCGAAAATCTCAATGTCCTTCTTTTTCATTGAATTTGCTTGAGGCAGTGGGCGAGTGCCCGGGAAATGGAAAGCCTAATCTTTCGTTAACGTTACTGTAGCCTCAGGGTTGACCCTTCGTTACCCTTCAGAGGCCGGCAACGCATTGTGCAGCGCACCAAGGCGCCCGCTTGTTTGCGTTATGTATACTTGCGGGCAAAATTGCGGTCCGCCAGCCTGGTTGACCGCTTAAATTGTTTCAAGTTATGTCCGTATTTGATCCATTTTTTGGGCTTGCGGACGCGCTTTTATCGCATTTTGCGCCAACAATGACCCAGTCCTCCCCGTCTGCTTCCACCCACCCCGGCCCGCAAGGTCCCTGGGCTGCCGAACTTGGCACCGGCCTGCTTCCCGGGGAAACCGTCCTGGCCGGGCTGATGCTGGACCTGGACGCAAGGCTGCATTTTACCCAAGGGTGGCTGATTGTGACGGATCGTCGTCTGATCTCTCGCTCTCCGGGTGAAAAAGACCTTCGCAGCTGGGACATCACACCAGGCTTGACACTGTCCCACGGGGACCATGCAGGCGTGGGCACGCTGGAACTGTCCGATGGTGAGCGCCGTCTGGGCAACTGGCGCTACACGCTTGGTTACAATCCCGACGCATTGCGGCTGGCCGATCAGTTCGATGCGCGGCGCGACATGCTGGCTACGGGGCAGGTGACCGAGCCCGACGCCGACATCTGCCCCACCTGCAAAGCGCCGATCCCACCGGGCGAGGAACAGTGCCCGCAATGCAGCCGGGAACTCGAGACGCCGCCGTCCACCTGGGCGCTGTTGCGTCTGTGGCGCTTTGCGCAGCCGTATCGCTGGGAACTGCTGGGCGGGTTCCTGCTGCTGCTGCTGGGTACAGCCGCCACGCTGGTGCCGCCGTACCTGACCATGCCCCTGATGGACAAGGTGCTGATTCCGTATCAGAACGGTCTGCCGATCGACTACGACCTGGTCAAGCTCTACCTGGCCGGCCTGCTGGGCGCCGCGCTGGTGGCGTGGGCACTGGGCTGGGCACGTACATACCTGCTGGCTCGCGTTTCCGAACGCATCAGCGCGGACCTGCGTACCACCACCTACGAACATCTGCTCAAGCTTTCCCTCGAATATTTCGGCGGCAAGCGTACGGGCGACCTGATGGCGCGTATCGGTTCCGAAAGCGACCGCATCAGCGTGTTCCTGTCGCTGCACCTGCTCGACTTCGCCACCGATGTGCTGATGATCGCCATGACGTCGATCATCCTGATTTCCATCAATCCGTGGCTGGCACTGGTCACGCTGGTGCCGCTGCCGTTCATCGCGTGGATGATCCACTTGGTGCGTGACCGTCTGCGGCACGGCTTCGAGAAGATCGACCGGATCTGGTCCGAGATCACCAATGTGCTGGCCGACACCATTCCAGGCATTCGCGTGGTCAAGGCGTTCGCGCAGGAAAAGCGCGAGGTGGTGCGCTTCCGCGAAGCCAACCGCCACAATCTGGCGATCAATGACCGCGTGAACGCGGTGTGGTCGCTGTTCACGCCGACCGTAACGCTGCTGACCGAGGTGGGCCTGCTTGTGGTGTGGATCTTCGGCATCTGGCAGGTCAGCCACAACGCGATTACCGTCGGTGTGCTGGTGGCCTTCCTGACCTACATCAGCCGCTTCTATACCCGGCTTGATTCGATGAGCCGCATTGTGTCCGTCACGCAAAAGGCGGCAGCGGGCGCCAAGCGGATCTTCGATATTCTCGATCACGTGTCGAGCGTGCCGGAGCCACAGAAACCCGTGCATCTGCAGAATGTGCAGGGCGCCATCGAGATGCGTGACCTGGGCTTCCGCTACGGCAACCGCGCGGTGATCCGTGGCCTGAACCTGACGATCCAGCCCGGCGAGATGATCGGTCTGGTGGGGCACAGCGGGTCGGGCAAGAGCACGCTGGTGAACCTGATCTGCCGTTTCTACGATGTGTCCGAAGGCGCGATCCGTGTGGACGGTGTCGATATCCGTTCGCTGCCGGTCTCCGAGTTCCGTCGCAATATCGGCCTGGTGCTGCAGGAACCGTTCCTGTTCTTCGGCACCATCGCGGACAACATCGCCTATGGCAAGCCCGATGCCACGCGCGAGGAAATCGTCGCCGCCGCGCGCGCGGCGCATGCGCATGAGTTCATCCTGCGCCTGCCGCATGGTTATGACTCGCTCGTGGGTGAACGTGGCCAGGCGCTGTCCGGCGGTGAACGGCAACGGATTTCGATTGCCCGGGCTCTGCTGATCGATCCGCGCATCCTGATCATGGATGAGGCGACGTCGTCGGTGGATACCACGACCGAGAAGGAAATCCAGAAGGCGCTGGACAACCTGGTGCAGGGTCGCACGACGATCGCCATCGCGCACCGGCTCTCCACGCTCCGCAAGGCCGACCGGCTGGTGGTGATGGATCGCGGCCAGATCGTCGAAGTGGGCAGCCACGACGAACTGCTGGCCCGCGAAGGAGCCTATTACAAGCTGTATCAGGCGCAGGCGCGCAATGTCGATACGGAGGCGGAGGACGCCAGCGAAGGCAATCGCGTCGAGTCGGCGGAGCCGGTCAGTGCCCAATAATCCTTCATTTGAACAAACGGACATGCAGACGTCTGATTTCACGTTGACCCGCAACAGCCTTGGCAAGCTTGTGCTGACGACGGCCGATGGCACGCAGCACGAGGGCGTGGTGCCTGTGCGTGCATTCCCGATTTCGGCCGCGGACGACGGCGTGGGAATAATGAGCACCGATGGGCACGAACTCGCCTGGATTCCGCGTCTCGACGGGCTGCCGAATCAGACACGCGAGATGATCGAGGCCGAACTGGCATCGCGTGAATTCATGCCCGAGATCCAGAAGATTATCGGCGTATCGACCTATGCGACGCCCAGTGTATGGACCGTGAAGACCGATCGCGGACAGACCGACCTGGTGCTGCGCGGTGAAGAGGATATTCGGCGGCTGACCGGTACGTGCCTGCTGATTTCGGACAGCCACGGCATTCATTACCTGATTCGGGACCAGCTCGCACTCGACAAGCCGAGTCGGAAAATTCTGGACAGATTTCTCTGACCGATTACGCTGCACGAACAAAAACGGCACGCCTTGGCGTGCCGTTTTTGCTTCGGGTCCGGATCGACTTCAGTGCAGGACGGACGGCGCGTCGTCGTCGTCCTCGCCATCCCAGTCCTCGTATTCGATCGGGGTATCGGGTGCCATGTCCCACACCATCGAATTGAAGCGGATGGTGAACCATTCGCGGAACATGGCAAGCGTCAGTGACTCCGGCCAGACCGAGTCATCAAACCATTCGCCGAGCATGAATTCGAAGAAGTGCCGCCAGCGCTTTTCCACCCAGCGCAAGGCGTTCTCGGGGGTGTCGGCCACCTCGTCCGGCAGCAGGAACACGCTGGCGTCGTCCCGCACGTCGTCAAGCGTCAACGTGGGCACGGGGTCGGGGTCCACCGCCTGGATCCAGTCCAGAAACGGTTGCTCCGGCAAGAGCATGACGATGGACCGGTTGACGGTGAAGCGGGGGTGTTCAGACATGGAGGCGGGCAGGAGAGAACGACGCGCCATTGTAGCGCCGACCCGTCGGAGCACAGCGATGAATCCCGGAATGTCATGCGCTTGATCACCCGCATGGCATTCGGATGTTTCGGAGGTATCCGATTTCTTGTGCCTGGTGCAGCGGTTGAAATCGAGCATCCCGTCAGCGCGAGGGCGATGACGACCGCAACTTTTAGGAAAAGCACCATGCATCTCAAGAGGGCAGTATTTACGGGGCTGGCAACGGCCGCCGTGGTGGCCGCGCCGTTGCAGGTACTCGCGCACGGGACGATGGAACTTCCGGCCAGCCGCGTGCTGACTTGCTACAACGAAGGCGCCGAGCAACCAAAGTCCGGCGCATGCCGTGCCGCCAGGGCCGTGGGCGGCTCGCAGCAGTTCTATGACTGGAATGGCGTTCGCCAGGGCAGCGCGGCGGGCAACCACCGGGCCTTCGTCGCCGATGGCGAGCTGTGCTCCGGTGGGTCGGCCAGTTTCCGCGGGCTGGACCTGGCGCGGCTCGACTGGCCGCAGACTTCGATTGTGCCGACGGCTTCGGGTGATTACACCTTCGTCTGGCGCGCTTCGGCCCGCCATGCCACGCAGTACTTCAAGTACTACATCACGCGGGACGACTGGGATCCGGCCGTGCCGCTGCGCTGGAGCGATCTTGAAGAGTTCGCCAGCGTGCCGGGCGTGCAGGCGGTGGATGAAGGCGGGCGCTATCGCATGAAGGTGCAACTGCCCAGGAACAAGAAGGGAAGTCACATCATTTACAGCATCTGGCAACGCAGCGACAGTCCCGAGGCGTTCTATGCGTGCGCCGATGTGCGGTTCCCCGATGACGGTCAGGCCATACGGGAAACCGGCTGGGAAGACCAGGGCGCACTCTCCGCGATGGGAAATCTCGTCGTGGGGACGAAGCTGACATTTCGCGCGCTGGACAGTGCTGGCCGTGACGCCGGCAAATATGTGCTGACAATCAACGCTGCCAATGCCAAGGCGCTCATGTGGCCCTATCAGCTGGCACAGAAGGTCAACGCCGAGTCGCAGATATTCCGCATCGGCGAGCTTCAGGCGCGCAACGGTGCGTCCAGCATCGTGCCGCTTAGCTCAGCCACCGCGAATCACGTCTATCTCAGCAAGTCGTATCCCGGCTATCGCTATGAAATCGACAAGGAAGCACCCAGCGCCAGCGGCCGGTCGGGCGGCGGCAACGGCGCTTCGACGGGGCAGCCTGACGGCAATGCACTGGATACCTGGCGCGAAGGACCGACCTATGAAATTGGCCAGGCCGCGACGTATCAGGGCAAGCGTTACGTCTGCCTGCAACGTCATACGGCGTGGCGCGGTGCAGGATGGACCCCTGCGGTGACGCCGGCATTGTGGCGTGTGATTCGCTAAGTGTTGTTTTTTCGCTGGAAGCTGCATCGATCAGTTCCGATTCCTACAGTTTTCAGCGAAAAATGCCGTCATTGTTCAGACACGGGGATAGGAGCCGTCTGATGAGCTTTACTTTTCTCCCGCCCGGCGATGCCTTCATGCCAACCATGACGGAACGGTTTGCCGAAGCGGAAAAAATTGAAGACCGTGCCGCGCGCTGGACTGCCCAGGCAGAAATCGCGCTCGATACGGGTGATATGTACCTGGTGGGTCTGGTGCTGTTCAAGGCCATCCAGGAATTCGGGGTCGACGCCTTCGCGGCGCATTCGGGAGAGTCGCACACCCGGCTACAGCGACTGTGGATGCCGGGCATGGTTGGATCGGTGGATAACGCCAGGCATCTCTACGGCCATCTGGGTGTCAGGCTGCAGGTGGACCGCTACTATGCTGCCCGGCTGCAAAGCCTGCCGATGGACGGCGCGGTGGTGCACTGACGCGCTGGCGTTGTACAAGCGGTGACACACAAGCGAACGGGCCTTTATGGCCCGTTTTTTATTCTCGCTGACCGTCCACCAGTTCGGTTTCCGCGCGCTGCCACAGCGCATCGCGCCGCTGCAGGGCTTCGATGACCGCTGGCCTTCGCAGTTGCGCCACCGCGGATACCAGCGCATTGCACAGGAAGAATGCCGCCGTATAGGAATCGAACGGTGACGCATTGGCCGTACGCACCAGCAAATGGTGATCGGCCGTCGCCACAAGGGGGGCGGTAGGGCTGTCGCAAATGGCGATCACCGTGGCGCCGCGCGCGCGGAATGCCTCGGCAATGCGCACCGGTGCAATCGAATAGCGGCGGATGCTGAAGGTGAGCAGCACATCGTCCGGTTCGAGCCAGAGCAGCGCGTCAGTGGCCGTGATGGCACCGGCACCGAGCTCCTGCACGCGCGGCCGGCACATGTTGAGGTGCAACGACAGCCACGCGCTCACCGGCGCGCTGTTCTTCTGCGCCAGCACGAAGACCCGGCCTTTGGCGGTAGCCAAGACTCTGGTGATGGCTTCGAAGGCGGCGCCGTCCAGTGCGTCGTAGGTGGCCTGCACGTTGTGCAGATCGTGCGTCAGGGTGTCGTCCAGACAAGCCCGCAGCGTCCGCTTGCCGCCAATGGTGGCCGGTGCGCGCAGGCCGGCCGTCGGCAATGTGGCGGTGACGCTGGCGCGCGCTTCACGCTGGGCCTCTGCGTAGCTAGGGTAGCCGAGCTTGGCGAACAGGCGCACGACGGTCGACGCACTGGTGCCGCATTGCGCCGCCAGGGCCGTAGCCGATTCCAGCAGCACGTGCGGATATCGCTGCGTCAGCATGTCGGCCAGTGCACGCTCACGAGCGGTCAGGCTCGCTGCCTCCACGGCCAGCCGATCCAGCAAGGTGCGTGGTGCCGCGGCGTGCTTCAGGGATTTCATGGTGTTGACACTGTGCAATGCGTATTGCAAGATCGTATCACGCATGCAATATTTATTGCATTGCTGCGGCCCAGCCTGGCTGGTGACGATCTTCACGAATTGCTCGGAGTTTGAAAGACATGCAGGATAACGCAGTCACCCCGGATGCCATGACCGCGGTGGAATGGCTGGCTGGCCAGCACGACGCCATGCAGGATCTGCTGCAACGGATCGTCGATATCGACAGCGGCAGCCGCATGGAGGCGGGTGTGACCGCGGTGGCCGAGACCCTGGCCGCGCCCCTGCGTGAAGCCGGGCTGACGGTCCGGCTCGATCATGTGCCCGGCTACGGCGTGTGTCTGGACGCCATGTCGCCCGGCTCGGGGCAGGGCAAGCCGGTGCTTCTGATGGGACATATGGATACGGTGTTCCCCGCCGGCACGGTGTCACGACGCCCGTTCCGCGTGGAGGAAGGACGCGCCTTCGGTCCTGGCGTGGCCGATATGAAGTCGGGCCTCGTGATGAATGTGTTTGTCGCTCAGGCGCTGGCGCGCATGGGTGACAAGGCACCGCCCGTGCGGGTGTTCTTTTCCTGCGACGAGGAGATCGGCTCGCAGGCCACGCGTGAACGCATCATGGAAGTGGCGCGCGAGGTCAAGGCGGTCTTTAACGCCGAGCCAGGCCGCATCAGCGGCAATATCGTGACGGGCCGCAAGGGTTCGATGGTGGTGGATTTCGAGGTCGACGGCATAGCGGCGCACGCGGGGATCAATCACGCGCATGGTGCCAGCGCCATCGACGCGCTTGCGCGCAAGATTCTGGAGCTTCATGCGCTTACCGACTACGAGCAAGGCATTACGGCCAACGTAGGCGTGATCGGTGGCGGCATCGTGCCGAACATGGTGGCGCCGCTGGCCAAGGCCGAACTCGACGTGCGATTCACTGCGGAAACCGATGTCGATGCGTTGTACGCCCGCATCTGCCAGATCATCGAAGCGGAGTCGGTGCCGCGCACCAAGGGCCGTGTCACGGCGATGCGCCGAGGCATGCCAATGGCGCGTACACCGGACGACCTGTTTGCGCTTTACCTGCGCAGCGCCCAGCAGGTGGGCTTCTCGGTGGAAGGTGAGTTCACCGGTGGCGGGGCGGATAGCGGCCTGACCGCGTCGGTGGGCATCCCCACGATTTGCGGCGTGGGTCCTGTAGGCGGCCATCCGCACACCGAACGCGAGTTCTGCGAACTTGCCACGTTCGTGCCACGCGCGCAGGCCGTGGCGCTGGCCATCCTTGGGTTGCGATGACCGGCGCCGCGCGCTGGCATTCGCACTGATATTCCTCTTCTACGTTTGTGAAACATGCAGAATCCTGATCGTCTTCGTCGCCGCGTGGTCGGCGGGTTGCTTGGCGCCGCTGCCGTGGCTGCCGTGCCGTTCACCGCCCAGGCACAAGGTGCGTGGCCCGCTCGGCCCATCACGCTGGTCGTGCCGTTTCCGCCCGGCGGGTCGGTCGACATCATGGCTCGCCAGTATTCGGAGCCGCTGTCGCGCATCCTGGGGGTTTCGGTGGTCGTCGATAACCGGCCCGGCGCGGGCGGTTCAGTGGCCACGCAATCGGTGGCGCGGAGCAAGCCCGATGGCTACACGCTGGTGGTGTCGTCGCAGAGCAGCCATCTGGCCAATCCGCTGACGCAGCCGAAAATCGGCTATGACCCGATCAAGGATTTCGAGAACATTGCGATTCTGGGTCGTCAGCCAAACGCGCTGGTCGTGCATGCGAGCCTGCCGGTACGCACCTTTGCCGAGTTCCTTGCGTACGCCAAGAAGAATCCGGGCAAGCTCGACTACGGCAGCGGCGGTGCGGGCAGCATGGGCCAGCTCAATGTCGAGATGCTCAAGGAGGCCACGGGCATCTATGCCACGCACATTCCGTATCGCGGTGGCAGCCAACTGATTACCGCGGTGCTGAGCAATGAGGTGCAGTTCATCCTCGACAACCTGGTGATCATGCTGCCGCATATCAAGGACGGTAAGGTGCGCGCACTGGCCGTGGCGTCGGAACAGCGGCTGCCCCAGCTACCCGACGTGCCAACGTTGGCTGAACTGGGATATCCGCAACTGAACCTCAGCTCGTGGACAGGCATCGCCGCTCCAGCGGGCACGCCTGAACCGGTGGTGCAGAAGCTTTATCAGGCAGTGCGCCAGGCTGCCACCGACCCGGCGTTGCAAGCAGCGCTGCGCGCGCGGGGCGTGGTACCGCCGGAGGAATTGCCGCCGGCCGGATTCGAGAAGATGATGGCGGACCGTCTGCAGCGCTACGGCGAGGTGGTGAAGCGCGCAAAGATCTCGGCGGAGTAGCGGAATCCCCGGACGCCGGACGAAAAAAATCCCCAATGCCGCGAAGCGTTGGGGATTTTTTGATTCCAGCACGATGTGCTGGATGGTGTACTGGTGGAGCCGGCGGGAATCGAACCCGCGTCCGCAAGCCCTCCACAGAGAGTTCTACATACTTAGTTCTGTCATTTGATTTAACCGTACCATCGCGGACGAACACGCTCTGTTACGGCGAGTCACTTGGTTTTCGTCCCCGCAGTCGTGACACCGACGGGGCTTATCTGACGTAAATGACCTCGCTGGTTCTTGCGAACCCTAGCCCGTCAGCGAGCCAGTGCGAGGACGGCGGCCCTTAGGCTGCCAGTGCGTAACGTTCGTCGTTAGCAGTTATTGCATTCCCATTGATTAACGAGGTGACGGGTCCTCGGTATGCCCTCCACTGCTTTGCAACCCACGTCGAAACCAGGTCGGCCCCAATGTGCGTAGTAAAACGCGAAAGAAAACGGATTGTACCCGGTTTCGACGCCTGTGGCGCGCCACCGGTTCCCTACGGATAGCTGGGGACTCAGCCCAGCAGTTCAAGCAGCTTAAGCAATTCCGACGGGTGATGGATCAGGTAGTCGGCGCCCCAGGTGTCGGGTGGTTCGTCTTCGCCGCAGTAGCCATAGGCTGCCGACACCGTTGCCATGCCAGCGGCTTTGCCGGCCTGTATGTCGCGCAGGTCGTCGCCAACATAGAGACAGCGCGCCGGCACCACGCCGCTGAGTTCCGCCGCATGTAGCAGCGGGGCAGGGTGGGGTTTTGCATGGGGTGTCGTGTCGCCGCTGACCACGGCTGACGCGCGCGGCGCGAGGCCGATGGCCTTGACCAGCGGCACGGTGAAGCGGGCGATCTTGTTCGTGACGATGCCCCAGGGCACGCCATCGGCTTCGAGCTTTGCCAGGACGTCGTCCATCCCTTCGAACAGCCGGGTATGCACGGCGATATCGGCCTCGTAGTACTCGAGGAAGGTATCGCGCAGCGTCGGGAACTCCGGATCTTCCGGGCGCTTGCCGAAGGCCGCGCCGATCAGCCCGCGCGCGCCGTGCGAGGCCACCGGCCGGAGCTTTTCGTAGGCGACTGGCGGCATGCCATGTTCGACGACCAGTCGGTTGGCGGCGGCGGCCAGGTCGGGAGCCGTATCGGCCAGCGTGCCATCAAGGTCGAAGAAAACCGCGTCAAACTTCGTCATGGTTCAGGCTGCCTTCCGAAACGCCATCATGTAGTTGACGTCGGTGTTGCGGCCTAGCGAATAGATCTGCGTCAGCGGGTTGTAGGTCATGCCAAGCATTTCCACGAGGTCCAGGCCGGCGTTGCGTGCAAAGCGGGCCATTTCGGACGGCGTGATGAACTTCTCGTAGTCATGCGTGCCGCGCGGCAGCATGTTCAGTACATATTCGGCGCCGACGATCGCCAGCAGGTACGCCTTCAGGTTGCGGTTGATCGTCGAGAAAAAGACATAGCCGCCGGGTTTGACCAAGGTCGTGCAGGCGCGCACGATCGACTGTGGATCCGGCACATGCTCGAGCATCTCCATGCAGGTCACCACGTCGACGCTAGCCGGTGCGCGGGCCGCCAGATCCTCCACGGCGATTTCCTCATATGTCACCGCCACGCCCGATTCCAGGCTGTGCAGGTCGGCTACCTTCAGGGCCTTGGTGGAGAGGTCGATGCCGCGTACGGACGCGCCGGTGCGCGCCATGCTTTCAGACAGGATGCCGCCGCCGCAGCCGACATCGATCACCTGCTTGCCCGACAGGCGCGCGATGCCGTCGATCCATCCCAGTCGGAGCGGGTTCAGGTCATGCAGCGGCTTGAATTCGCTGTTCGGGTCCCACCAGCGGTGAGCCAGTTCGCTGAACTTGTCGATCTCCTTTGGATCGGCATTGCGGCTGGGTTGGGCGGGAGAGTTCAAGGTGTTGGAATGCGACATCATGGGCGCCACGCATTGCGGCGGGTCGTATGAGAAGGCTGCGGCAACTTTACCAAAAAAATGGTGCCGCGCCGAATGCGGATGGGTTGTCGGGTCCCTGGCGGGAAGCCGAGCTAGCCAAGGCCGACAGGGGCGACCGGGCCAGGGCGAAAAAAAAGCCCAGCTTGCGCTGGGCTTTTCTTCATCGGAGAGGATCCGATTAACGTGCGCTGCGGGTGCCGACCACTTCGACTTCCACGCGACGGTTCGGCTGCTGGCAGGCGATCTGAGCGGTGCGGTTGCCCTTGCACGACTTCGGATCAACCTTCAGCTGACGCTTGCCCTTGCCTTCGGTGTACACGCGGTTGGCTTCAACGCCCTTGCTCACCAGGTATGCCTTGACCGATTCAGCACGACGGATCGACAGGCGATCGTTGTACTTGTCCGAACCGAACGAGTCGGTATGGCCAACGGCGATGATGACTTCCAGCGTGATGCCTTGCAGCTTGGAGACCAGGTCGTCCAGCTTGGCCTTGCCTTCGGGCTTCAGAACAGCCTTGTCGAAGTCAAACAGGGTGTCAGCAGCGAAAGTGACCTTCTCGCTCGACACAACCGGCGGAGCCACCGGGGTCGGGGCCGGAGCCGGAGCAGCAGCCGGAGCCAGTGCGCCATCGCACAGGGCATTAGCCGTTGCCGGGGTCCAGGAGCTGTCGCGCCAGCAGAGCTCGTTCGTGCCATTCTTCCACACGTACTCGCTCGTACCGTTGCCCCAGTTATCGTTCACTGCCTTCTTTTCGTAGGGGACGGACTGGGCTTGAGCGGATGCAGCCATTACTGCGGTAGCTGCAACGAGCGCGAGCTTGGCAAATTTTTTCATATTTCTCCTCTCAGGATGAGATCACCGCAGGGTTACTGCGAGCAAATGGACGAAAACAAGTCATACATTCTTCGGAGTATAACATTCTCGATGTGGTGGATGCTCCACTTCGAACAATGTCTGGCTCTTCGCTGGGGAATTGTGCCACAAGGCTCGTTTCCTAAGAAGTAAATATATTCGATTCAACCACGTGGTTTTATGCCTGTGGTGTTTGTGCAACATCGCTCTTGCGGCGCCTGCAAACCCTTGTCCTGTATGGCTTGCAGGGGATCGGGGGTGACCGCCCGGTGCGCCGGGAAGGGGGTGGCGGGGCTGGTTCGGGCAGGGGCGGGAAGGGGTTCCGCGCGTGATAGAATGCCATGTTCGCCCGTGCCGGCATGGTGCCCCCATGCCGGTGGATTTGAGGGCTTCATTTGCTTAAACCCGCCGCATAAACCACGCCGCAATGGATCAATTCGCCAAAGAAACTCTTCCGGTGTCGCTGGAAGAGGAAATGCGCCGCTCATACCTGGATTACGCGATGAGCGTTATCGTAGGGCGCGCGCTTCCCGATGTCCGGGACGGACTGAAACCCGTACACCGGCGCGTGCTCTTTGCGATGCATGAGCTCAATAACGACTGGAACCGGCCCTATAAGAAGTCGGCCCGTATCGTCGGTGACGTGATTGGTAAGTATCACCCGCACGGGGATACCGCCGTCTACGACACGATCGTTCGTATGGCGCAGAATTTCTCCCTGCGCTATATGCTCGTCGATGGCCAGGGTAACTTCGGTTCGGTGGACGGTGATAACGCCGCGGCGATGCGTTATACCGAAATCCGCCTGGCGAAGATCGCCCATGAAATGCTTCACGATATCGACAAGGAAACTGTCGATTTCGAACCGAACTATGACGGTTCGGAGAAAGAGCCGGGTATTTTGCCGGCACGTATTCCGAATTTGCTGATCAATGGTTCGTCGGGTATTGCCGTGGGTATGGCCACGAATATCCCGCCGCATAACCTCAATGAAGTTGTAGATGCATGTCTGCATCTGCTGCGTAATCCGGATGCCACGGTCGATGAACTGATCGAACTGGTGCCCGCGCCCGATTTTCCGACGGCCGGCATTATCTATGGTATCCAGGGCGTGCGTGAAGGCTACCGCACCGGCCGCGGCCGGGTGGTCATGCGCGCGCGCACGCACTTTGAGGACATTGATCGCGGTCAGCGCCAGGCGATTATCGTCGACGAACTGCCGTACCAGGTGAACAAGCGGACGCTTTTGGAGCGTATCGCCGAGCTGGTCACGGAGAAGAAGATCGAAGGCATTTCCGACATCCGCGACGAGTCTGACAAGTCAGGCATGCGCGTGGTGATCGAGCTCAAGCGCAACGAAGTGCCCGAGGTTGTGCTGAACAACCTATATAAGAACACCCAGCTGCAGGACACGTTCGGCATGAACATGGTGGCGCTGGTGGATGGCCAGCCGCGCCTGCTGAATCTGAAGCAGATGCTGGACGCCTTCCTGTCGCACCGCCGCGAAGTGGTGACGCGCCGCACTGTGTTCGAATTGCGCAAGGCGCGCGAGCGTGGACACGTGCTGGAAGGTCTGGCCGTGGCGCTGGCAAACATCGACGAGTTCATCGCGATCATCAAGGCGGCACCAACGCCCCCGCTGGCCAAGCAGGAACTGATGGCCAAGCCTTGGGATTCCGGCCTGGTGCGTGAAATGCTGTCGCGTGCCGAAAACGACACGGCCGGCGGCCGTGCCTCGTACCGCCCCGATGGCCTGCCTGCTGTGTTTGGTATGCAGCCGGATGGCCTTTACCGGCTGTCCGATGGCCAGGCGCAGGAAATCCTGCAAATGCGCTTGCAACGCCTCACGGGCCTGGAGCAGGACAAGATCGTCCAGGAATACCGTGAAGTGATGGGCCTGATTGCCGACCTGCTCGACATCCTGGCCCGCCCGGAGCGCATTACCTCGATCATCACCGACGAACTGGGTGCCATCCGCGCCGAATTCGGCGACGAGCGCCGCTCGCAGATCGAACTGAACGCGACCGAACTCGATACGGAAGACCTGATCACGCCGCAGGACATGGTCGTGACGCTGTCCCATTCGGGCTACATGAAGAGCCAGCCGATCTCCGAGTACCGCGCGCAGAAACGCGGCGGCCGCGGCAAGCTGGCCACGGCCACGAAGGAAGATGACTGGATCGACACGCTGTTCGTGGCCAACACGCACGACTACATCCTGTGCTTCTCGAACCGCGGCCGCTTGTACTGGCTCAAGGTCTACGAGGTGCCGCAGGGTTCGCGCAATTCGCGTGGCCGCCCGATCGTGAACATGTTCCCGCTGGCCGACGGCGAGAAGATCAATGTGATTCTGCCGGTGCGCCAGTTCGATGCCGAGCATTTCGTCTTCATGGCCACCGCGCGCGGAACGGTCAAGAAGACGGTGCTGACCGACTTCTCGAACCCGCGCAAGGCCGGCATCATCGCTGTCGACCTCGACGAAGGCGACTTCCTGATTGGCGCCGCCATCACGGATGGCCAGCATGACGTGATGCTGTTCTCCGATGCAGGCAAGGCCGTGCGGTTTGATGAGAACGATGTGCGTCCGATGGGCCGTCAGGCGCGCGGCGTACGCGGCATGAACCTTGACGAAGGCCAGGCGGTGATCGCCATGCTGGTCGCGCCGGCGGAGACCGCCGATGCGGAAGCGGCCGAGGGCAGCCCGACGGTGGGCAGCGTGCTGACCGCCACCGAGAATGGTTACGGCAAGCGCACGCCGATCTCCGAGTACACTCGACACGGCCGTGGCACCAAGGGCATGATTGCGATCCAGACGAGCGAGCGCAATGGCCGTGTGGTTGCGGCGGCGCTGGTTTCGCCCGAGGACGAGATCATGCTGATCACCACGGGCGGGGTGCTCATCCGCACCCGCGTGGCCGAGATCCGCGAGATGGGTCGCGCCACCCAGGGTGTCACGCTGATCAATGTGGACGAAGGCACCAAGCTGTCGGGTCTGCAACGCATCGTCGAAACTGACGCCGACAGCAACGGCAACGGCGAAGACGACGATCTGGCTCAGGATGCCGCTGGCGATGCCGATACCGATAGCGATACCGATGCGGGCGCTACCGACGCGGACGCGAATTCGTAAATTGTTGCAACAACGGGACGACGGCCGGAACTCGCCAGACGGCCGCTCGGACTAATCCGGACGTATTTACCAGGGAGTCATAATGCTCAAAACCTACCGACGTATCGCTGTTCTGGCTGCTTTCGCTCCGATCATGATGCTTGCGCAAGGCGCGCACGCTCAGGAAGACAAGGACAAGACCGCGGCCATCAAGGAACTGCTGTCCGTCATGCAGGCCGACCAGGCTGTCAAGGGTCAGGCCGAAAACTGGCAACAAGGCGCCAAGCAGGAGGCACCGCTGGTGCTGGAGCAGGTTTTGGTGGAAAACAAGACGCTGAACGACAAGCAGAAGCAGGCCGCTGTCGAGAAGCTCAAGAAGAACGGCGCCGTGCAGCGCATGGTGGATGGCGCCGGTACGGCGTTCAACACCGATGGCTTCCGTCAGGACGCCATCAAGGCGCACTACGACGCCTTCGGCAAGTACTACTCGACCCAGGAAATCAAGGATCTGACCACGTTCCTGAAGTCGCCGACGGGCCAGAAGTTCATGCAGAACCAGGGCAAGGCCACCCAGGAAATCTGGGGTTCGATGATGCAGAAGTACGGTCCGCAGGTTGGCAAGTCGATGCGCGACTCGGCTGAGAAGGAAATCGCCGCTGCTGCGAAGTGATCGACGGCTGACCTCTCCGGTCCTTGGAGCGGAGAGGTCAGCGCAGTCCAGGCCCGCATCTGGATACCGTGGTGTCCAAGGTGCGCGGGTTTTGGGCGATAATGGCTGCCTGGTGCAATCCGGCAGCCATTTTTCTTTTCCTCCATGAACGATCCCCAGAATCCCGCCCTCACCGGCCTGCAACGTTCCCTGGCCGAGCGCGTCTTCAATTTTTCGCCTGGCCCGGCCGCGCTGCCGACTGAAGTCCTGCAGCAGGCCGCCGCGGAGATGTTGTCATGGCGGGGTACCGGCGTATCGGTGATGGAGATGAGTCACCGCAGCAAGGAATTCGAAAGCATCCATCAGCAGGCGCTGGCGGACCTGCGCGAACTGCTGCACGTGCCGAAGAACTTCCGCATTCTGTTTCTGCAAGGCGGTGCCATTGGCGAGAACGGCATCGTGCCGCTGAACCTGGCCAACCGCGTCAATGCCGCCAAGCCCAAGACCGACTTTGTGGTGACCGGCACGTGGTCGGTCAAGACCGAGCAGGAAGCGCGCCGCTACGGCGAAGTGAACATCGCTGCGTCCAGCAAGGACCAGAAGTGGCACAAGATTCCCGACGTGAACACCTGGAAGCTCTCCGACGATGCCGCGTACGTGCACCTTTGCACGAACGAGACGATCGTTGGCGTGGAGTTCCAGGAGATTCCGGACATCGGGCAAACCGGCACGCATGACAAGGGCCGTATCGTCGTGGCCGATGCATCGAGCCACATTCTCTCGCGCCCGATCGACTGGTCGCGCGTGCAGGTGGTCTATGGTGGCGCGCAGAAGAACATCGGCCCGGCCGGTGTGACCATCGTCATCGTGCGTGAAGACCTGATCGGCTTCGCGCACCCGTTGTGCCCGTCGGCGTTCAACTGGCGCCTGGTGGACGAGCATGACTCGATGTACAACACCCCGCCCACGTATGCGATCTACATCGCGGGCCTGGTGTTCCAGTGGCTCAAGGCTCAGGGCGGCGTGGCCGCGATCGAACAGCGCAATATCGCCAAGGCGCGCGCGCTGTACGACTTCCTGGACCAGAGCGACTTCTACCGTAACGAAATCGATCCCGGCAGCCGCTCGCGCATGAACGTACCGTTCTTCCTGCGCGATGAATCGCGCAACGAAGCGTTCCTGACCCAGGCGCGCGCGAATGGCCTGGTACAGCTCAAGGGCCACAAGTCCGTGGGCGGCATGCGCGCAAGCATCTACAACGCGATGCCACTCGAAGGTGTGAGCGCGCTGATTGAGTTCATGCGCGAATTCGAGCGCACCGCTGCCTGACGGCGGTGCTTTCTGTCGCGGCCCTTGCAGTGCGGGGCCTCGGCATCAGCTCAGACTTTCCGAGGCCGCGCCATGCGCGGCCCACAGGCCTATGACACAGCAAGACAAGCCCGGCGCGCAGGCCCCGGGCAACGACAATGCCGCACCGAGTCCGCAGGAACAGGCGCTGTCGGCAGACCTGGCGCCGCTGCGCGATCAGATCGATGCCGTCGACCGTGAACTGCTGGCCCTGCTGAACCGCCGCGCACAGCTTGCGCTCGACGTGGGCGAGGTCAAGAAGAAGTACGGCGCGCCGGTGTTTCGCCCCGAGCGCGAATTGCAGGTCATCCGCAAGGTGCAGGGCGCGAATCCCGGACCGCTGCTCGGTGAAAGCGTGGCATCGATCTGGCGCGAGGTGATGTCTGCCTGCCGCGGGTTGGAAAAGCCGCTGGAAATTGCCTTCCTCGGCCCGGCCGGCACGTTCTCCGAGCAGGCGCTCTACGCGCACTTCGGCCACGAGGTCAAAGGCGTGCCTTGCCCGAGCATCGACGAGGTGTTTCGTTCGGTGGAAGCGGGCACGGTCGAATACGGCGTGGTGCCGGTGGAAAACTCCACCGAGGGTGCGGTCTCTCGCACACTCGATCTGTTTCTGCAGACGTCGTTGAAGATCAGCGGCGAGATTGCGCTGAAGGTCCATCACAACCTGATGGCGTCGACGCCGGACATGAAGGGCGTGACCGTGGTGCGCGCGCATGCGCAGGCGCTGGCGCAGTGTCAGCACTGGCTCACGGCCAACTATCCGCACCTGGAGCGCCAGGCTGTGTCGAGCAACGCGGAAGCGGCGCGCATGGCCAGCGAGGACCCTACCGTGGCCGCGATTGCCGGCGAGACCGCTGCCAATCGATATCACCTGCATATCGTTCGCGCCAATATCCAGGACGACCCGCATAACCGTACGCGCTTTGCCGTGATCGGCCGCTACGAAACCGAGCCATCGGGCAGTGACCAGACGTCGATGATTCTCTCGGTGCCGAACAAGGCGGGTGCCGTGTATCAGCTGCTGGCGCCGCTGGCCGAGAACGGCGTGTCGATGTGCCGCTTTGAATCGCGGCCGGCCCGTAGCGGTGCGTGGGAGTACTACTTCTATGTCGACGTGGAAGGCCACCAGCACGAACCCGCCGTGGCGCGCGCGATTGGTACCTTGCGTGCCAACGCGGCGTACCTGAAGGTGCTTGGGTCTTACCCGTCCAGCAAATAACGCAGGCAGGAGACACGCATGACAGCGCAGGAAAACGTGGCGGCGAATGTTGCGGCGCAGGCCGCCGATTTCTTCGGTCCGACCTACGTCCGCAAGATTTCGCCGTACATCGCCGGTAAGCCGATTTCGGAAGTCGCGCGCGAATTCGGTCTGGACGAGGCTCGCATCGTCAAGCTGGCCTCGAACGAGAATCCGCTTGGCATGCCGGCTTCGGCCAAGGCCGCCATCGCTGCTGCGATGGCCGACCTGGGTCGCTATCCGGACAGCAACGGTTTCGAACTGAAGGCGAAGCTGTCAGAGAAATTTGATGTGCCAGCCGAATGGCTGACGCTGGGCAACGGCAGCAACGACATCCTGGAGCTGGCCGCGCACGCGCTGGTGCGTACCGGCGAATCGATCGTCTACGCTGAATACTCGTTCGCGGTGTACGCGTTGGCCACGCAGGAAGTTGGCGCGCGCGCTATCGAGGTCAAGTCGCGCCACTACGGCCATGATCTCGATGCAATGGCAGCCGCGATCGCACCGGATACGAAGCTCGTCTTCATTGCCAACCCGAACAATCCGACGGGGACGTTCGTGTCCGCCGCGGAGATCGAGGCGTTTCTGGCCAAGGTGCCGCCGCATGTAGTGGTGGTGCTGGACGAGGCCTACAACGAATACCTTGATGCCGATCAGCAGTACGAGTCGACCGGCTGGGTGCGCAAGTATCCGAACCTGATGGTGTCGCGCACGTTCTCGAAGGCCTACGGGCTGGCGGGGCTGCGTGTCGGCTATGGCGTGGCACAGCCGCCGCTGACGGATCTGTTGAACCGTGTGCGGCAGCCGTTCAACGTCAACAGCCTGGCGCAGGCCGCGGCAGTGGCGGCATTGGGCGATTCCGCTTTCCTGCGGCAGAGCGCGGAGCTGAATCGTGCGGGCAAGGCGCAGCTGGTGGCGGCATTCGAGCGCATGGGGCTTGAATACGTGAAGTCGTCGGGCAACTTCGTCATGGTGCGCGTTGGCACGGACGACGGCGCCGGCGCGCGCGTGAATCTGGCGATGCTCAAGCAAGGCGTGATCGTGCGCCCGGTGGCGAACTACGGTCTGCCGCAGTGGCTGCGCATTACCATTGGACTGCCTGAAGAGAATGCCGCGTGCATCGCGGCACTCGAACAGGCATTGAAGTGATTTCGAGGCAAACGGAAGCCGTGAGCGCTTTGCATTTTTCCCGTGTTGTGATCGTTGGCGTCGGCCTGATTGGCGGATCGCTGGCGTTGTCGCTCAAACGTGCCGGCGTGGTTGGCACCGTGGTGGGCGTGGGTCGTTCTGCAGCTTCGCTGGAAAAGGCGAAGGCGCTGGGCGTGATCGACGAGGTGGCTGAATCGCTGGCCGATGCCGCGCGCGGTGCAAGCCTGATCGTGCTGTGCGCTCCGGTAGCGCAGAACTTTGCGTTGCTGCACGCGCTGGAGCCGCACCTGCAACCGGGCACGATCGTCACCGATGCCGGCAGCACCAAGTCCGACGTGATCATGGCCGCCAAGACCGCGCTCGGCGATAAAGTGGCGCAGTTCGTGCCGGCGCATCCGATCGCCGGCCGCGAACTGAATGGCGTGGAGGCCGCGCTGAATGACCTGTACCTGGGCAAGAAGGTCGTGATGTGCCCGCTGCAGGAAAACAGCCGCGCCGATGTGGCCGCCGTCCGTGCGATGTGGGAAGCGACCGGCGCCGACGTGCACGTGATGTCCGCCGTGCAGCACGACGCGGTCTTTGCTTCGGTCAGTCATTTGCCGCACGTCCTGTCGTATGCGCTGGTGGCCCAGGTGGCCAATGCAGAGGATGCCGCGCTGAAGCTCGATTTCGCAGGCGGCGGATTCCGCGATTTCACGCGCATTGCCGGGTCGTCGCCCGAAATGTGGCGCGATATCTGCATCGCCAACAAAGAGGCGCTGCTGCGCGAGATCAGCACCTATGAAGCGGTGCTCGGTCACCTGAAGGCACAGATCAAGGCCGGCGATGGCGCCGCGCTGGAGCGGGTGTTCACACGCGCCAGCAATACGCGTCTGAAGTGGGGCGCGGCGCGCGCCGCCACCCATAACGTAGAACCCTGAAGCCATCGCGCGATACGCGCTGGCCACGATGCATAGATCATGGAACATCTGACCCTCGGCCCCCTGACCCGCGCATCGGGCACGGTGCGCCTGCCTGGCTCGAAGAGCATCTCCAACCGCGTGCTGCTGCTGTCCGCGCTGGCAACCGGTGAAACGCGCGTGCGCGACCTGCTCGATTCCGACGATACGCGCGTCATGCTGGAGGCCCTCAAGGTGCTGGGCGTGACCTGGCGCCGCGAAGGCGGCGACTGCATCGTCAATGGCGTGGGCGGGAATTTTCCGAACAAGGCCGCGGATTTGTTTATGGGCAATGCGGGCACGGCAATCCGGCCGCTGACCGCTGCGCTGGCGCTGCAGGGTGGCACATACAGACTGAGCGGCGTGGCGCGCATGCATGAGCGGCCGATTGGCGATCTGGTCGATGGCCTGCTGCAAGTGGGCGCCGCGATCGAATATCTTGGAACGCCCGGCTATCCGCCGCTGCAGATCCGGCCCGCGCAGATCCAGATCGACGCGCCGATCCGCGTGCGTGGCGATGTGTCGAGCCAGTTTCTGACGGCGCTGCTGATGACGCTGCCGATGGCATCGGCAAAGTCGGGCCGCATCGAGATCGAGGTGGTGGGCGAGCTGATTTCGAAGCCCTATATCGAGATCACGCTGAATCTGCTGTCGCGTTTTGGTATCGATGTGGAACGCCAGGGCTGGGAGCGCTTCGTGCTGCCAGCCAATGCGCAGTTCCGTTCCCCGGGCGAGATCTATGTCGAAGGCGATGCTTCAACGGCGTCTTACTTCCTCGCGGCCGGCGCGATTGGTGGTGGGCCGGTGCGGGTGGAGGGCGTTGGTATGTCGAGCATCCAGGGCGACGTGCGCTTTGCCGAGGCGTTGAACCGCATGGGCGCGAACGTGATGGCGGGCGACAACTGGATCGAGGTCCGCGGCACCGAGCGCGACGACGGCCGGCTGAATGGCATCGAACTCGACTGCAACCATATCCCCGATGCGGCCATGACGCTGGCGGTGGCTGCACTGTTCGCGGATGGCGCAACCACGCTGACCAATATCGCCAGTTGGCGCGTCAAGGAAACCGACCGCATTGCCGCGATGGCGACGGAGTTGCGCAAGCTCGGCGCGGAGGTGGAAGAGGGCGCGGATTACCTGAAGGTGACGCCCCCGGCCTCCGCGGAGGCATGGCAGACCCCGGCGGACGGAATTGGCACCTATGATGATCACCGGATGGCCATGTGTTTCTCATTGGCCGCTTTCGGGCCATTGCCGGTGCGGATCAACGAACCGGGCTGCGTGGCGAAGACGTTCCCGGAGTATTTCTCGGTGTTTGCCGGGGTGGCGCGGTAAGCGCTGGCTCCGGTTCAATAGCAGGTGTCAGGCGGCGGCCAGACCAGGCGCCGCCGGTGTATCGAGCTTTGCCGCGAGGTTTGCGCGGCGCTCGCGGCGGTCCCAGTACTTGTCGAAGAAATAGTGGGCCACCGTGTTGACCGCCGGCTCGATGAACGTGATGGCTCCGCTGATGGCCAGGCTGCCGGTCAATGCATAGGTCACGCTGAAGGCGATGCCCAGATGCATGATGCCGAAGGTCAGGGTTTTAGCCATGATGGAGTGCCTCGCGTCGAAATATCAGGATGGTTACGCAGCGTCTTTTGTGGGACCGGCAGCGCCGCTGCCGCGCAACCATGAACCAAATGATAACGATACTCAATTGATATCGAAAATCAATAGTTTCAAGCTAATAAATAAAGAATGACTATCATCGATGTCATCACCATAGATGGTCCGACCGCGTCCGGCAAAGGCACGGTGGCCCACAAGGTGGCAGATGCCCTTGGTTTCCACCTCCTCGACAGCGGCGCGCTCTATCGTCTGGTGGCGCTGGCCAGCGAGCGAGCCGGCGTGGATGTCGGTGAGGTCGACACCCTTGCAAAGATCGCTCTGCGCCTCGATGTGAAGTTCGGCCCGGACCGGGTCTGGCTGGCGGGGGAAGAAGTCAGCCAGCTGATCCGCCAGGAAGCCATCGGCAACCGGGCCTCCGCGCTGGCCGTCCACCAGCCCGTGCGTGATGCGCTGACGGCACTCCAGCGGGCGTTTCGCAAGCTGCCCGGCCTGGTGGCGGACGGGCGCGATATGGGCACCGTGATCTTTCCGGAGGCCCGCCTCAAGGTGTTTCTGACCGCGAGTGTCGAGGCGCGCGCCCGCAGGCGCTATAAACAATTGATTGATAAGGGAATTTCTGCTAATATCGAAGACCTTTTGCGTGACCTTGAGGCGCGCGACGCGCGGGACCGTTCCCGCACGGCCGCGCCACTGCGTCCCGCGGAAGACGCGCAACGCCTGGACACCTCTGAAATGACGGTGGACGAGGCGGTGGCGCAGGTGCTGGAGTGGTTCGCCGCGGTGCGGTGATGAAAAACCACGAGGCGCCGACCTGGGCCTGTGCCGGAACCCAACCCGTCCGGTACAGGTGATCAACCTGACCCCGCTGCGTGAGGCAGACTGTGCGCGATAATCGCGCCGGCCAACGTACTGCGGATTGCAAACTTACGTTTATGTCCGACCTGCAAACTAACGAATCCTTTGCCGCACTGTTCGAGGAATCGATCGCCCGCTCCAATATGAAGGCTGGCGAAGTGATTTCCGCTGAAGTCGTGCGCATCGACCACAATTTCGTGGTCGTCAATGCCGGCCTCAAGTCCGAGGCATTTGTGCCGGTGGAGGAGTTCCTGAACGACCAGGGCGAACTCGAAGTGCAGGCCGGCGACTACGTCTCCGTGGCCATCGACGCGCTCGAGAACGGCTATGGCGACACCATCCTCTCCCGCGACAAGGCCAAGCGCCTGGCATCGTGGCTGAACCTCGAGAAGGCGCTGGAAGACGGCGAGATCATCTCGGGTACCGTGACCGGCAAGGTCAAGGGCGGCCTGACCGTTATGGTCAACGGCATCCGTGCCTTCCTGCCCGGTTCGCTCGTCGACGTGCGTCCGATCAAGGACACCACGCCGTACGAAGGCAAGACCCTCGAATTCAAGGTCATCAAGCTCGACCGCAAGCGTAACAACGTCGTGCTGTCGCGTCGCGCCGTGGTGGAAGCCACGCTGGGCGAAGAGCGTCAGAAGCTGATGGAAACGCTGAAGGAAGGCGCGATCGTCAACGGTATCGTCAAGAACATCACCGACTACGGCGCGTTCGTGGACCTGGGTGGTATCGACGGCCTGCTGCACATCACCGACCTGGCATGGCGCCGTGTCCGCCACCCGAGTGAAGTGCTGTCGGTTGGTCAGGAAATCACCGCCAAGATCCTCAAGTTCGACCAGGAAAAGAACCGCGTCTCGCTGGGCGTGAAGCAACTGGGCGAAGATCCGTGGGTGGGCATCTCGCGTCGTTACCCGCAAGGCACCCGTCTGTTCGGCAAGGTGACCAACCTGACCGACTACGGCGCATTCGTGGAAATCGAAGCCGGTATCGAAGGCCTGGTTCACGTGTCCGAAATGGACTGGACCAACAAGAACGTGGCTCCGTCGAAGGTTGTCCAACTGGGCGACGAAGTGGAAGTCATGGTTCTGGATATCGACGAAGACAAGCGTCGTATCAGCCTGGGCATGAAGCAGTGCAAGGCCAATCCGTGGGACGATTTCAGCCGCAACCACAAGAAGGGCGACAAGCTGACGGGCCAGATCAAGTCGATCACCGACTTCGGCGTGTTCATCGGTCTGCCTGGCGGCATCGACGGCCTGGTGCACCTGTCGGACCTGTCGTGGCAAGAGTCGGGCGAAGAAGCCGTGCGCAAGTACAAGAAGGGCGACGAAGTGGAAGCTGTCGTTCTGGGCATCGACGTCGACAAGGAACGCATCTCGCTGGGTATCAAGCAGCTGTCGGGCGATCCGTTCAACAACTTCATCTCGGCCAACGACAAGGGTTCGCTCGTCAACGGCACGATCAAGGCTGTTGATGCCAAGGGCGCCGTTGTGCAACTGGCTGACGACGTGGAAGGCTACCTGCGCGCTTCGGAAATCTCCGCAGACCGCGTGGAAGATGCCCGCAACGTGCTGAAGGAAGGCGAGCAGATCACCGCCCTGGTGGTGAACGTCGACCGCAAGTCGCGCAACATCAACCTGTCGATCAAGGCCAAGGACAGCGCAGAGCAGCAAGAAGCGATGCAAAAGTTCCAGGCTGACACCGGCACGGCTGGCACGACCAACCTCGGCGCACTGCTGAAGGCCAAGCTGGGCCAGGACAACCAGTAATATAGAGCGCCGCGCTGAAGCGAGACCGCCCATGACCAAGTCCGAGCTCGTCGAAAAACTGGCTGCCCGCTTTCCGCAGTTGCTGCTGCGGGATGCGGACATCTCGGTGAAAACGATTCTCGACGCGATGTCCGAAGCCCTGGCCGATGGCCATCGCATCGAGATCCGCGGCTTCGGAAGTTTTGGTCTGAACCGGCGGCCGCCTCGCGTGGGCCGCAACCCCAAGTCCGGCGAACGGGTGCTGGTACCTGAAAAACGGGTGCCGCACTTCAAGGCGGGCAAGGAGTTGCGGGAACGGGTGGATCGCCCGGCATCGCCACAAGGTGGCGTCGTGACCGTCAATGGTCAGGCGTCCCACGGCAAGGCCGGGCAGTCGCTGGCCCCGTCGCAATCGGCCTCGGCCGGCTTGCACGAGGACAACCAGCTCAATCTGGTCCGTTCCTGATGCGTGCTCGCCATACTGGCAAGTCTGAAGAAAAGCGCTCCCCTGGGAGCGCTTTTTTGTTTGTGTTCCTGCGATGCGCGCGGGCCGGCGGCCGCTGATGCGACCAATGGTTACCGTTTATGAGAAGTGATTCCGCTACAATGCCGGGAATCTTGGCCGGGTGTCGTCCAACGCGTCTGCGTGATTGGGTAAGCACTCACCTTCCGATGGCATTTACCGCATGAAACTCATCACCTGGATCTTCCGTATTGTCCTGTTCGTGCTGCTGTTCGTGCTGGCGCTGCGTAATACCGCCGACGCGGATTTGCAGCTGTTCTTCGGCGCCGTCTGGCATGCCCCGCTGATCCTGATCCTGCTGGCCGCATTTGGGCTGGGCATCGTGGCCGCCCTGGCCGCGGTGGCACCTGGGTTGATGCGGCAGCGCATGGAGGCGTCGCGCTTGCGCCGCGCCTTGAGCGAGGTAAGGGCCGCGTCGGCGCCTGTGAATGCCGTGC
Organism: Cupriavidus sp. 291-E7; assembly: GCF_057798835.1. Classification (NCBI taxonomy): domain Bacteria; kingdom Pseudomonadati; phylum Pseudomonadota; class Betaproteobacteria; order Burkholderiales; family Burkholderiaceae; genus Cupriavidus; species Cupriavidus sp. 291-E7. Next base: position 216,912 of record NZ_JBYOJV010000010.1, on the reverse strand, counting down.
CGCCCGAGGCCAAGCCGGGCGTACCTTATAACGTAGTCGGTCCGAAAGTCTGACCCATGATGTTTGAAACCTGGTGGCTGCTTGCGCTGCCACTTGTCTTTGGCCTTGGCTGGATGGCTGCGCGCTTCGATTTGCGCCAGCTGATGAGCGAGCAGGGCGCATTGCCCCGCTCGTATTTCAAGGGCCTGAATTTCCTGCTGAACGAGCAGCCAGACAAGGCGATCGATGCCTTCGTCGAAGTTGCACGGCTCGACCCCGAGACCACCGAGTTGCACTTCGCGCTCGGCGCACTGTTCCGTCGTCGTGGCGAGACCGAACGCGCAATCCGCGTCCACCAGAATCTGGCGAATCGTCCGGACCTTCCCGAACCTGAACGTGAGCACGCACTCTATGAGCTGGGGCAGGACTTCCTGCGCGCCGGGTTGCTCGATCGCGCGGAGGAGTCGCTGCGCCGCCTGATGTCCGGCCCTTACGCCGCGTCGGCCAAGCGCGTGCTCCTGGAGCTGTACGAAGTCGAGAAGGAGTGGGTGAAGGCCATCGACGCTGCACGTGAGCTGCAGTCGCTGGACCAGAAGGACTATCGCGTACAGATCGCGCAGTTCTGCTGCGAGCTGGCGCAGGATGCGTTGCAAAAAAAGCGCCCCGAAGACGCCGTCGAATGGCTGCGCCGCGCCCGCGAAGAGAATCCGGCCAATGTACGCGCCCCGATTCTGCTGGGCGATGTAGCGGCGGCTGCGGGCGACCTGCCTGCCGCGCTGCAGCACTGGCTTGGCATCGAATCCCAGGATGCGGCCTACCTGCCGCTGGTGGCCGACCGCATCGTGAAGGCCTATGCCACGCTGGGCGAGCAAGGCAAGGCAATGCAATGGCTCCGCGAGCTGCTCAAGACCAATCTGGCGCCCGAACTGCTCGACACCGCGTATCGGACCGAGCTGGAAGTCAACGGCCCGGTTGCCGCGGCATCGTTGATGCGTGACCAACTGCGCCGCCAACCCACGCTGCTGGCATTGACCAAGTATTTCGAGGCACAGGCGGCGGAAAGCCAGGCGTTGCAGACAGCCGCTGTCGATGGCGAGGCAGCTGCCGATGCGGAGGCCGGTGCCGACGACCAGGCGAAGGAAACTGCGGCGATCCGCGATCTGCTGCAACTTCGCACGCGTAATCTGGCGCGCTATACGTGCCGCGAATGCGGCTTCCGCGCCCGACTGTTCTATTGGCAGTGCCCCGGCTGCAACCGCTGGGAAACCTATGCGCCGCGCCGCTCCGAAGCGCTTGGCTAAGTCATCTCAAGCGAATCTGAATTCCCTGGAGCTTCCGCAATGAAAGTTACGATTATCGGCAGTGGTTACGTTGGTCTGGTGACCGGTGCCTGCCTGGCTGAACTCGGCAATTCCGTGTTCTGCCTCGATGTCGACGAAAAGAAGATCGCGCTGCTGAACGCCGGCGGCGTGCCGATCTACGAACCGGGTTTGAAGGAGCTGATCGACCGCAACCGCGCGGCGGGTCGGCTGACGTTTTCCACCGATGTGGCCGCCAGCGTCGAGCATGCCGACGTGCAGTTCATCGCCGTGGGCACTCCGCCCGATGAAGATGGCTCGGCCGACCTGAAGTACGTACTGGCCGCCGCGCGCAACATCGGCCGTCATATGACCGGCTTCAAGGTGGTTGTGGACAAGTCGACGGTGCCCGTGGGTACCGGCGACCGCGTTGCCGCGGTCATCCGTGAAGAGCTGGCCGCGCGCGGGCTTGAGGACCTGCAGTTCTCGGTGGTGTCCAATCCCGAGTTCCTGAAGGAAGGCGCGGCCGTTGAAGACTTCATGCGCCCGGACCGCATCGTGCTGGGCTGCGCGCCCGACGTGGCTGGCCGCCACGCGCAGGCCATCATGCGTCAGCTTTACTCGCCGTTCAACCGCAACCACGAGCGTACCTTCTACATGGATGTGCGCTCGGCCGAATTCACGAAGTATGCGGCTAACTCGATGCTGGCCACGCGTATCTCGTTCATGAACGAACTGGCCAACCTGGCGGACGAGGTGGGTGCCGACATCGAACTCGTGCGCATGGGAATCGGTTCCGATCCGCGTATCGGCTACAGCTTCCTGTACGCCGGCGCAGGCTACGGCGGCTCCTGCTTTCCCAAGGACGTGCAGGCGCTGATGCGCACGGCCAGCGCCTATGGCAAGCCGATGCGCGTGCTGGAGGCCGTGGAGTCTGTCAACGATGCCCAGAAACAGGTGCTGGGCAGCAAGGTCATCAAGCGTTTCGGTGAAGACCTGACCGGCAAGACCTTCGGCATATGGGGGCTCGCGTTCAAGCCGAATACCGACGATATGCGCGAAGCGCCGTCGCGTGTGCTGGCGCGGGAACTGGTGTCGCGCGGCGCATCGCTGCGCGTGCACGATCCGGTGGCGATGGAAGAAGCGCGCCGCGTGATAGAGATCGACCTGGCCGATATTCCGGGCGGCATGGACCGCGTGACGTTCTGCAGCGCGCAGATGGACGTGCTGAAGGATGCCGATGCGCTGGTGATCGTGACCGAATGGAAGGTCTTCCGCAGCCCCGACTTCGCGCAGATTCGCGCGATGCTCAGGACGCCGGTGATCATCGACGGCCGCAATCTCTATGAACCCGACGCCATGACGCAGGCCGGCATCGAATATCACGCGATCGGGCGTTCCACCGCAACGCACTGATTTTCAACCATCCGCGCATCCAGACCGGCCGCCGCGCCCCAGGCGGGCACGGCAGTGCCGTAAAGGAGAGTTCATGAGCAAGAACACGATTCCGCAGGACCAGATTCGACAATCGCAAGTGCTGGTGGTGGGCGACATGATGCTGGACCGCTACTGGTTCGGCGATGTCGACCGCATCTCGCCTGAAGCGCCCGTGCCTGTGGTGCAGATCAAGCGTAGCGATGAACGGCTCGGCGGTGCCGCCAACGTGGCACGCAACGCGGCCGCGCTTGGCGCCAAGGTCGGCATGCTCGGCGTGGTGGGTGACGATGAACCGGGCCGTACGCTTGAGGCGCTGCTCCAGGCCAGCGACGTGCAGCCGTATCTGCATCTCGACAGTACGTTGAGCACGACGATCAAGCTGCGCGTGGTGGCCCACCAGCAGCAGCTGCTGCGCGTGGACTTCGAGAACGCGCCCGCCACCGAAGTGCTGGCGTCCGTACAAGACCGCTACCAGACACTGGTCAACGACTACCAGGTTCTGGTGCTGTCCGATTACGGCAAGGGCGGCCTCACGCACGTGGCGCGTATGGTCGAAGCCGGCCGCGCGGCGGGCCGCGCGGTGTTGATCGACCCGAAGGGCGATGACTATTCGCGCTATCGTGGCGCCACGCTGATCACGCCGAACCGGTCGGAGATGCGCGCCGTGGTGGGCGCCTGGAAGACCGAGGCCGACCTGACCATCCGCGCACAGAACCTGCGCCGCGAGCTGCAGCTTGAAGCGCTGCTGCTGACGCGATCGGAAGAGGGCATGACGCTCTATACCGAAGCCGAGGTGCTGCACGTCTCGGCCCAGGCGCGCGAAGTCTATGATGTATCGGGAGCCGGCGATACGGTGATTGCCACGCTGGCCACCATGCTCGGCGCCGGCGTGCCGCTCAAGGAGGCCGTGCAGCATGCCAACCGTGCCGGTGGCATCGTGGTAGGCAAGCTGGGTACCGCCGTTGTCACTTATTCCGAACTGTTTGGCGCCTCCTGAGGCGCGCCCCCCCAAACCTGAATTCGCCATGACCATTATCGTAACGGGCGCTGCCGGCTTTGTCGGCAGCAATATCGTCAAGGGCCTGAACGAGCGCGGTGAGACCAACATCGTCGCCGTCGACAACCTGACACGCGCCGAGAAGTTCAACAATCTCGTGGACTGCGAGATTGCCGATTACCTGGACAAGGGCGAGTTCGTCGAGCGTTTCAAGCGTGGCGATTTCGGTAACGTCCGCGCGGTGTTCCATGAAGGCGCCTGTTCCGACACGATGGAGACGGACGGCCGCTACATGATGGAGAACAACTACCGCTACACGTTGGCGCTGCTTGAAGCCTGTCTGGAGCAGGGCACGCAGTTTCTCTATGCGTCGTCGGCCGCCACCTATGGCGCATCGACGATGTTCCGCGAAGACCGCGAGTACGAGAAGCCGCTGAACGTCTACGGGTATTCGAAATTCCTGTTCGACCAGGTGGTGCGCCGCCGGATGGCCTCCTCGCATCCTCCGCACTCGCAGATCGTTGGCTTCCGGTATTTCAACGTGTACGGTCCGCGGGAGTACCACAAGGGTCGCATGGCGTCCGTGGCGTTCCACCATTTCAACCAGTTCCGCGCCGAGGGTAGCGTCAAGCTGTTCGGCGAATACAACGGCTACGCGCCGGGTACGCAGAGCCGCGACTTCGTATCGGTTGAAGATGTGGTCAAGGTCAATCTGTACTTCCTCGACCATCCGGAAAAGTCCGGCATCTTCAACCTGGGGACGGGCCGCTCGCAGCCGTTCAACGATATCGCGGTTTCGGTGGTGAACGCGCTGCGTGAGTCCGAGGACAAGCCGCCCCTGTCGCTCGACGAGATGGTGCAGGAAGGGCTGGTGGAATACGTCAAGTTCCCCGATGCGCTGCGTGGCAAGTATCAGTGCTTTACGCAGTCTGATGTATCGCGCCTGCGCGCCGCTGGCTACGACGCACCGTTCCTGACCGTCCAGGAAGGTGTCAGCCGCTACTGCAAGTGGCTGATGGAACGTAGCTGAGCGTCGTTGATGTATGCCGCCGTGTCGCACCCGCGCCACGGCGGGTGCGGCCGACACTCGCAGAAGTTCGGCTCTGCAACGCCAATATCGCGCTTCGACACACATCCGCGCGGATGATGTGAACTTGTGTGTCCGGCCATTTCTGAGGCTGGATCGGAATCCTATCCTGACCGCTCCCGTTGCCATCCGGCGGCGGGCGTTCCAGTACAGGAAGGAGTTTTCCGAATGATCGAGTCATCCAAGCCGGGTCGTCAGTCCGGCCGTTCCCTTTCCGATTTGTCCCGCGCCGCACTACGCGCATGGCGCCGTAGCGGCATGGCGTTCGCGTTTTCGCTTGCGATGCTTGGCGCGACTCCCGCGTATGCGCAAATCGATGTCAACAGCGCCGATGAGGCCACGCTGACCTCGGTGAAGGGGATCGGCCCGGCCACCGCCAAGCGCATTCTCGAGGAGCGCGACCGTAGCGGTGCATTCAAGGATGCGGCCGATCTTGCGGACCGCGTCGCGGGCGTGGGGCCGAAGTCAGTGGCCAATCTGCAGGAGGCTGGCTTGACCTTCGGCAAACCGGCCGCAACCGCCGCGCGCAAAGAAGCCAAGCCTGCACCGAAGGCGGCGCGCTGAGGCCGGCCCTGCATCCCGCGTCAACAGATCGCAGCTGGTATGCGTTGTGCTTCCCCAGCGCGGTGCGCAGGAAAGTTGCCGATTTGCACCACCCGGGGTGCGGGGTATCATGCGCATCGCCGTTGCTGTCGGTGCCGGTGCGCACCGCGCAACTACAAGAATCCAACAATTAACACGCGTACTGCTTACTGCTGACAGGGAGAGAACAACATGGCGAATGGCCAGGACAGTACTGACGACGGCAGCTTCCTGCCGAAGTGGCGACTCAAGACCGAGGGGGTGATCGCTCCCGACGAGCGGCTGCCGGCAGGCCAGACCGTGCTGGCGGGAATCCAGCACGTGGTGGCGATGTTCGGCTCGACCGCCATCGCGCCTATCCTGATGGGCTTTCCGCCAAATATCGCCATCCTGTTCTCGGGTATTGGCACGCTGTTGTTCTTCCTTTGCGTGCGCGGCCGCGTGCCGAGCTACCTGGGTTCGAGCTTCGCGTTCATCGCGGTGGTCATCGCGGCCACGGGCTACAGCGGCAGCGGACCGAACGTAAATATCCCGGTGGCGCTGGGTGGCATCATCGCCGCCGGCGCGCTGTACACGGTGATCGGCCTGATCGTGCAGGCGGTTGGCTATGCATGGGTGGAAAAGCTGATGCCACCCGTGGTGACTGGCGCCATCGTCGCGGCGATCGGCCTGAACCTCGCACCGGTGGCCGTCAAGGCGCTCAGCGGCGCACCGCTCGATACCTGGGTTGGTCTGTTGACGGTGCTGGCGGTTGGCCTGATCGCCGTGCGGGCACCGGGCATGCTCGGTCGCCTGCCCGTGCTGCTCGGTGGACTGGCTGGCTATCTCGCCTATTTTGTGGCGACCAATCTGATGGGTATGGGCAAGGCCATCGATTTTTCGGGCGTTGTCGCGGCCAACTGGTTCGGCATGCCTGAGTTCACGACGCCTGTCTTCCACGCCAGTGCCATGCTGCTGATCGCCCCGGTGGCGATCGTGCTGGTGGCCGAGAACCTGGGTCACATCAAGGCCATTGGTGTGATGACGGGCCGTAATCTCGATCCGTATATCGGGCGCGCGTTCATTGGCGATGGCATCGCCACGATGCTGTCGGCGTCCGGCGGTGGCACGGGTGTTACCACGTACGCCGAAAACATGGGCGTGATGGCCGTTACCCGCATCTATTCGACGCTGATCTTCGTGGTCGCCGCGGCCGTGGCGATCCTGCTGGGATTCTCGCCGAAGTTTGGGGCGTTGATCCTGACGATTCCGGGTCCGGTGATCGGCGGCCTGACCATTGTGGTGTTCGGTTTGATCTCCGCCACGGCGGGCCGGATCTGGGTGCAGAACCACGTGGATTTTTCAAGTTCGCGCAACCTGATCACGGTGGGTGCCACGCTGACGGTGGCCGCGGGTGACCTGACGCTGAAGTTTGGTGGCATGACCCTCGGCGGTATCGGCACCGCCACGTTCGGCGCGATCCTGCTGTACCACCTGCTGGGTAGCAGGCATCCGGAAGACCTGGGCCTGACCCACTGAGGCACGCCCCGCGCGGGCGGAATGGCCCGCCCGCCGGTGCGGGTAAGGTTGGTGCATTACAATGACCGACGAAAAACCGACTGACCCCGCACCCCTCATGGCCTACAAGACGATTGAAGACACCATCGGCAACACGCCGCTGGTCCGACTGCAGCGCATCCCCGGCGCCGCCATCGACGCACGCGGCAACGTGATCCTTGGCAAGCTGGAAGGGAACAACCCGGCTGGCTCGGTCAAGGACCGCCCCGCGCTGTCGATGATCCGCCGTGCGGAAGAGCGTGGCCGTATCAAGCCAGGCGACACGCTGATCGAAGCCACGTCAGGCAACACCGGAATCGCATTGGCTATGGCGGCCGCCATCCGTGGCTACCGCATGGTGCTGATCATGCCCGAGGACCTGAGCCTCGAGCGCCGCCAGAGCATGGCGGCCTACGGTGCGGAGATCATCCTGACGCCGGTAAAGGGTGGCATGGAATACGCACGTGATCTGGCCGATGCAATGGAGCGCGAAGGCAAGGGTGTGATCCTCGACCAGTTCGCCAATCCGGACAATCCGCTGGCGCACTATGAATCCACCGGCCCCGAACTCTGGCGCGATACCGAAGGACGCATCACTCACTTCGTTTCGGCGATGGGTACCACCGGCACGATCACGGGCGTGTCGCGCTACCTGAAGGAACAGAACCCGGCCATCCAGATCATCGGCGCGCAGCCCGCCGAAGGTTCGCGTATTCCGGGTATCCGCAAGTGGCCTGAAGCGTACCTGCCCAAGATCTATGATCCGAAGTTCATCGATCGTCAGGAGCCTGTCACGCAGGCCGACGCCGAGCATATGGCACGACGCATGGCGCGTGAGGAAGGCATCTTCTGCGGTATCTCGGCGGCTGGTGCGCTGTGCGTCGCGCTGCGGATTGCCGAGGAAGTGGAAAACGCGACGATCGTGTTCGTAGTGTGCGATCGCGGCGACCGTTATCTGTCTACCGGCGTGTTCCCGGCCTGACCGTTCGAACGCTGCTTCAAACAAAAAGCCCCGCGGCGATGCCGGCGGGGCTTTTTGTTTTTGCCGTCGAGGGCTGCCAGGCAATCAACCCATTGCCGCCTTGACCGCTTCGCCGAGCTGATAGACCGCCAGCGCGTAAAAGAAGCTGCGGTTGTAGCGCGTGAGTACGTAAAAATTGCGCAGGCCGATCAGGTATTCCGTGGGTTGGTCCGGTGTGGGCAGGTCCACGACCAGCACGCCGGTTTCGCCTTCGCGCTGCACGTCGATGGGTTCGTCCACGCGCAGGCCGGCCTTTGTCAGCTGGCTGAGGGTTCGCGTTGGCCAGGGTTCGCCGTCGGCCGCCGCGGTTGCCACGCCCAGGCTGCCCGCGTCACCGGCGATGCGCCAGGCCACCGGCCGGTTCTGTTCCCAGCCGTGCAACTGCAGAAAACGGCCGACGCTGCCGATGGCGTCGGTCGCGCTGTTGCGCAGGTCGACATGGCCATCACCGTCATAGTCGATTGCATACTCGCGCAGGCTGGTCGGCATGAACTGCGGAATGCCAACGGCACCAGCGTATGAGCCGAGTACCGAAAATACGTCGGTCTTCGTGTCGCGGCACCAGAGCAGGTAATCGGCCAACTGGTTGCGGAACAGCTTCGTGCGGGCGTCGCGGTTCGGCGTATCGGGATAGTCGAAAGCCAGCGTCGACAGGGAATCGATCACGCGGAACGTGCCCATGTCACGCCCATAGATCGTTTCCACGCCAATGATGCCGACGATGACCGACGCCGGCACGCCGAATTCGGCTTCCGCCCGACGCAGCGTTTCGCGGTTCTGCTGCCAGAAACGTACGCCCGCGTTGATGCGGATCGGCTCGATGATACGCGACCGGTACGCACGCCAGCTCTTCTTGCCGGGCGTGCTGGGCGGCATGATCAGGCGCGATACCGTGGCCGAGTACACAGCCTGACTGAAATACGATTCCAGTTCGGCGCGCTGGAAGCCATTGCGCGCCACCATCTCGTCGATGAATGCGCGCGCCTGCGGGTGATTTTGATAGCGGCCCGGTTCGATTTCTTCTTCCCGGACACTTACGCGGCGACGGCCGGCGGCCAGGAGCCCGGGGGAAACGCCGCACAGGCCCAATGCGGCAGCGGTGAGTGCGGCGCCCAGCAGCGGGCGGCGCAGGGAGCGCTGTTGGTCGGTCATGATGTCCTTTGCAAGTCGCACCGAGTATAGCGGATGCGATACACGCGACGCCCCGTTACAGGGCAATTGGTTACGAAGTTCCGCTGGCATGAGAGCGGGCACGTCATGTGCTAACGTAACGGCTGGAGACAAACTTGACCCACAATCCAAAATGCCAACGGGTTACTACACGCATCCATCGTTCCAGTTGCATGAGATGGGATTTTTCCATCCCGAATGCCCGGAACGCCTGCAGGCCATCGAAGATCATCTGATTTCCCACGGGATGGACGGCCTGCTCGACCGGCGCGATGCCCCGGCCGCCACCGAAGAACAGATCGAGCGCGTGCACCGGCCCGACTACGTGGCCAGCCTGGCCGCCAACAGTCCGTCGACCGGTTATTTTCCGATCGATCCCGACACGTCCATGAATCGCCACACGCTCACCGCCGCCACCCACGCGGCAGGCGCTGCCGTGGCGGCTACCGACGCCGTGATTGCGGGCCAGATCGAGAATGCGTTCTGCTGCGTGCGCCCACCGGGCCACCATGCCGAACCCGATCATGCGATGGGGTTCTGCTTCTTCAATAACGTGGCCATCGCCGCGCGTCATGCGATTGCGGCGCACGGGCTGCAGCGTGTGGCCGTGGTGGATTTCGACGTGCACCACGGCAACGGTACCGAGGCGGCCTTCCGCGATGACCCGCAGGTCATGATGTGCAGCTTCTTCCAGCACCCGTTCTACCCGTATAGCGGCACCGAGCATGTGGCGACGAATATGTCGAACATCCCGCTGCCGGCGTACACGAACGGCATGGCCGTGCGCGAGGTGGTGGAAACGATCTGGCTGCCGCGCCTGAACGAGTTCAAGCCCGAGATGATCTTCATCTCCGCCGGGTTCGATGCGCATCGAGAGGACGATCTTGGCCAGATGGGTCTGGTCGAGCAGGACTACACGTGGATCACCGAACAGCTCGTGCAAGTGGCAAAGACCCACGCCCAGGGCCGTATCGTCAGTTGCCTGGAAGGCGGCTACAACCTCAGCGCGCTGGCGCGCAGCGTTTTCGCGCACCTGAAGGTGCTGATGGAAGCCTGATTGTGCATTTTTCGGCGCTTATTTCGCATCTATATGACGCCAACGCATAAAGCCATCGAAAAAATCTCGTTTGAGGTATGAAGCGGATCGCATAAAATGCGGGCTTCATAAAAATATGTGCGGCAACAACGCAGGAGACCCCGCGCTGTTGCCGTTTTCTTTTCTCGTTCCATGATCGAACTGCAAGGACTCTCGCAGCGGTTCCCCGGCGGGTCGGGGGAAGTGCACGCGCTGCGCGACGTCAGCCTCTCCATCGCCGCCGGCGAAATCTTCGGCATCATCGGCCGCAGCGGCGCCGGCAAGAGCACGCTGGTACGTGCCATCAACCTGCTGAACCGGCCCACCAGTGGCCGCGTGATCGTCGACGGCCAGGATCTCACTGCGCTCGCCAATGGCGCGCTGCGCGAAGCGCGCCGCGAGATCGGCATGATCTTCCAGCACTTCAACCTGCTGTCATCGCGTACCGTCTATGACAACGTGGCGCTGCCGCTTGAGCTTGCGGGCAAGTCGAAGCAGGAAATTGCCTCGACCGTAGAGCCGCTGCTGGAACTCGTTGGTCTGTCCAAGCTCCGTGACCGCTATCCCGCCCAGATCAGTGGCGGCCAGAAGCAGCGTGTGGGCATCGCACGGGCGCTGGCCAGCAAGCCGAAGGTGCTGCTGTCCGATGAGGCCACGTCGGCGCTGGACCCGGAGACCACGCGCTCGATCCTGGAACTGCTCAAGCAGATCAACAAGGAACTGGGCTTGACCATCGTGATGATCACGCACCAGATGGAAGTCATCAAACAGGTTTGCGACCGCGTGGCCGTGCTCGAAGCAGGGCAGGTCGTGGAAGCGGGCCGTGTGATCGATGTCTTCCTGCGCCCCCAGCATGAAGTCACGCGCGCGATGATTGGCGACGTGATTGCCCAGGAGCTGCCGGCGAGTGTGCTCAAGCGCGTGGAAAGCCGGCTCGGCAACGGCCGCGATCACGTGTATCGCCTGGCGTTCACGGGCGAGAACGTCGACCGGCCGGTACTGGCGCAGGCCATTCGCCAGCACGGCCTGGACTTCAACATCCTGCATGGCCACATCGACGAGATCCAGGGCCAGGCCTTCGGCTCGCTGGCGATCATGGCCACCGGGGAACCCGCCGCCGTGCGCGCGGCGATGGACTATCTGCAGACGCAGGGCGTAGTGGTGGAGGAGATCGAACATGTGGTCTGAGATGTTTGACCTGTTCCTGTCGTCGTTCGGCGAGACGCTGCTGATGGTTGCCATCTCGGGCGTGGTTGGCTCGCTGCTGGGTGTGCCGCTGGGCGTGCTGCTGCACCTGACCAACCGCGGCGGCGTACTGTCGCATCCGCTGTTCAACCGCACGATCGGGGTGCTGGTGAACGCGGTGCGTTCCATTCCGTTCATCATCCTGCTGGTGGTGGTGATTCCGTTCACGCGCTTTATCGTCGGCTCGTCGATCGGTACGACGGCGGCCATCGTCCCGTTGACGATTGCGGCCGTCCCGTTCATCGCGCGCCTGGTGGAAGCCGCGCTGCGTGAAGTGGACAAAGGTCTGGTGGAAGCCGCGCAATCGATGGGCGCCACCACGGGCCAGATCGTGTGGAAGGTGCTGCTGCCCGAGGCCATGCCCGGCATCGTGGCGGGTCTGACGATCACCTTCGTCAGCCTGGTTGGCTATTCGGCAATGGCTGGCGCCATTGGCGGCGGCGGGCTGGGTGATCTCGGCATTCGCTATGGCTACCAGCGGTACATCACCGAGATCATGGTGGCCGTGGTGCTGATCCTGATCGTGTTCGTGCAGGCCGTTCAGAGCTTTGGCGACTGGCTGGTCCGACGCATCAGCCATCGCTGAATCAGAATAATTCTTCGCAGGGAAACTCAGGGGTAATCGCAATGCAACGTCGTAGTGTGATCAAGAGCGCCATCGTCGCGCTGGGTGTGGTGGTGTCGGCCGGCGCGTTTGCGCAGGAAAAGCCGATCAAGATCGGTGTCACGGGTGGCCCGCACGCCCAGATCATGGAGCAGGTGAAGAAGGTGGCGGCCAAGGACGGCCTGAACATCCAGTTGGTGGAGTTCAGCGACTACATCCAGCCGAACGCCGCTCTGGCCGCCGGTGACCTGGACGCCAACAGCTACCAGCACCTGCCGTATCTGGAAGCCCAGATCAAGGATCGCGGCTACAAGTTCACGCATGTTGCCTTCACGGTGACGTTCCCGATGGGCGTCTACTCGAAGAAGATCAAGTCGCTCGACCAACTGAAGCAGGGTGCCCGCGTGGGTGTGCCGAACGATCCGACGAACGGTGGCCGTGGCCTGCTGCTGCTGCAATCGAAGGGCGTGATCAAGCTGCGCCCGGATGCCGGGCTGAAGGCTACGCCGCTGGACGTCGTCGAGAACCCGAAGAAGATCAAGATCGTGGAACTGGACGCCGCCCAGCTGCCGCGTTCGCTCGATGACCTCGATGCTGCCGCGATCAACGGCAACTATGCCGAGTCGGCAGGCCTGTCGCCCACGCGCGATGCCATCGCGATGGAAGGCCCGAAGGGTCCGTACGCGAACCTGATTGCGATCCGCGCCGCGGACAAGGACAAGCCGTGGGTAGCCAAGCTCGTGAAGGCGTACCACTCGCCTGAAATCAAGGAATACGTACAGCGCACTTTCAAGGATTCCGTGATTACCGCCTGGTAATTTCTGGAAGTTTTCATCCAAACCCTGTGCCCGCAGGGCATCCTGCGGCACAATCGGGGTGAATTTTTTGAACTGCCGGCTATGCCCGGCAATTCTTTGTCTATAAAATAGTACGATCGTTCGAAAAACAAGAGAGTCGCCACCCCGGTGGTTATAATGGCGAGCGATTCAAACTTTGGAACTATCAGCTATCAGTGGAGTGAGCGCATGAAAGTACTCGTCGCAGTCAAGCGGGTGGTGGACTACAACGTCAAGGTCCGCGTGAAGTCGGATGGCACGGGCGTCGACCTGGCCAACGTCAAGATGAGCATGAACCCGTTCGACGAAATTGCCGTCGAAGAGGCCGTGCGCCTGAAGGAAGCCGGCGTCGTCACCGAGGTGATCGCCGTGTCGTGCGGCGTGACCCAGTGCCAGGAAACCCTGCGTACCGCGATGGCCATCGGTGCCGACCGCGGCATCCTGGTCGAATCCGCCGAAGACCTGCAGCCGCTGGCCGTGGCCAAGCTGCTCAAGGCGCTGATCGACAAGGAACAGCCGAGCCTGGTGATCCTGGGCAAGCAGGCCATCGACGACGACTCGAACCAGACCGGCCAGATGGTGGCCGCGCTGGCCGGCCTGCCGCAAGCCACGTTCGCCTCGAAGGTGGTTGTGGCCGACGGCAAGGCATCGGTGACCCGTGAAGTGGATGGCGGTCTGGAAACGCTGTCGGTGAAGCTGCCGGCCGTGGTGACCACCGACCTGCGCCTGAACGAGCCGCGCTACGTGACGCTGCCGAACATCATGAAGGCCAAGAAGAAGCCGCTGGATATCGTCAAGCCGGAAGACCTCGGCGTCGACGTGAAGCCGCGTCTGCAAACCGTCAAGGTTGTCGAGCCTGCCAAGCGCAGCGCTGGCGTGATGGTGCCGGACGTTGCCACGCTGGTGCAAAAGCTGAAGTCGGAAGCCAAGGTTATCTGAGCGCGGGGGAGATAGAACATGACTGCACTTGTCATTGCTGAACACGACAATCAATCGATCAAGGCCGCCACGCTGAACGCCGTGACGGCTGCTGCCCAGTGCGGCGGCGACGTCCACGTGCTGGTGGCCGGTTCCAACGCCAAGGCCGCGGCCGACGCCGCCGCGAAGATCGCCGGCGTGGCGAAGGTCCTGCTGGCCGATGCACCGTACTTTGCCGACGGCCTGGCCGAAAACGTGGGTGAGCAGATCCTGGCCATCGCCAGCGACTACTCGCACATCGTTGCTCCGGCGACTGCTTCGGGCAAGAACATCCTGCCGCGCGTGGCTGCCAAGCTGGACGTGGCACAACTGTCGGACATCACCAAGGTCGACTCGCCCGATACGTTCGAGCGTCCGATCTACGCCGGCAACGCCATCGCCACGGTCAAGTCGGAAGACAAGATCAAGGTGATCACGGTACGTGGCACGGCATTCGACCCGGCTGCCACAGAAGGTGGCTCGGCCAGCGTGGAAACGCTACCGGCCGTGGCCGACGCGGGCATCTCGCAATTCGTGTCGCGTGAAGTGACCAAGAGCGACCGTCCGGAACTGACCGCCGCCAAGATCATCGTCTCGGGTGGCCGTGGCGTGGGTTCGGGCGAGAACTACACCAAGGTGCTGACCCCGCTGGCCGACAAGCTCGGCGCGGCGCTGGGCGCATCGCGTGCGGCAGTCGATGCCGGCTTCGTGCCGAACGACTACCAGGTGGGCCAGACTGGCAAGATCGTGGCACCGCAGCTGTACATCGCCGTCGGTATCTCCGGCGCGATCCAGCATCTGGCCGGCATGAAGGACTCCAAGGTGATCGTCGCGATCAACAAGGACGCGGAAGCCCCGATCTTCTCGGTGGCGGACTACGGCCTGGTGGGCGACCTGAACACCGTGGTGCCCGAGCTGGTGGCCGCACTGGGCTGATCAAGCCCGACCGGCCGGTTCGACATCGCATTGAACCGGCCGCAGTAGAAAAACGACAAAGCCGTTCCGGGGTGGATTCCCGCGAGCGGCTTTTTTGCAGGATCGTGGAGACATACGATGACCTACCGCGCACCACTCAAGGACATGCTGTTCGTCATGAACGAACTGGCAGGGCTTGAACAGATCAGCCAGTTGCCCGGCTATGAAGAGGCAACGCCCGATACGGCCCAGGCCGTGCTCGAGGAAGCCGCCAAGTTCAACGAGCAGGTGGTGGCGCCATTGAACCGCGCGGGGGATCTCAACCCCAGCAGCTGGAAGGACGGCGTGGTTACCACCACGGCCGGTTTCAAGGATGCCTTCCGCCAGTTCGGCGAGGGCGGCTGGCAAGGCGTGCTCCATCCGCCTGAATTCGAGGGCCAAGGGCTGCCCAAGCTGGTGGCTACGCCGTGCATCGAAATGTTGAATGCCGCGAACCTGTCGTTCGCGCTGTGCCCGCTGCTGACCGATGGTGCCATCGAGGCGCTGCTGACGGCTGGCACCGATGCCCAGAAGCAACTGTTCCTGCCTAAGCTGATCTCCGGCGAATGGACGGGCACGATGAACCTGACCGAGCCGCAGGCCGGTTCGGATCTGGCTGCGGTGCGCACGCGCGCCGAGCCGCAGGGCGACGGCACGTTCAAGATCTTCGGCACCAAGATTTTCATTACGTACGGCGAGCACGACATGGCGGACAACATCGTCCACCTGGTGCTGGCGCGCACGCCTGATGCGCCCGAGGGCGTGAAGGGTATTTCGCTGTTCATTGTCCCGAAGTTCAAGCTGAACGCGGATGGTTCGCTGGGCGAGCGCAACGACGTACATTGCGTGTCGATCGAGCACAAGCTCGGTATCAAGGCCAGTCCGACTGCCGTACTGCAGTTTGGCGATCATGGCGGCGCCATCGGTACGCTGGTGGGCGAGGAAAATCGCGGCCTCGAGTACATGTTCATCATGATGAACTCGGCGCGCTTCGCCGTGGGCATGCAGGGTATTGCCGTATCGGAACGGGCCTATCAGCAAGCCGTGGCCTATGCGAAGGATCGCGTACAGAGCCGTCCCGTCGATGGATCGGCGCGCGAGGCCGTGACGATCATTCACCATCCGGACGTCAAGCGCATGCTGATGACGATGCGCGCGCTGATCGAAGGCGCGCGCAGCGTGGCCTACGTGGCTGCCGCAGCGAGCGACGTCGCGCATCAGCATTCCGATGAAGCGGTGCGCAAGCAGAACATGGCGCTCTACGAATTCCTGGTGCCGGTGGTGAAGGGCTGGAGCACCGAGCTGTCGATCGACGTGACGAGCCTGGGCGTGCAGGTGCACGGTGGCATGGGCTTCATCGAGGAAACGGGCGCGGCGCAACACTATCGCGACGCGCGCATCCTGCCGATCTACGAAGGCACCACCGCCATTCAGGCCAATGACCTGGTTGGTCGCAAGACAGTGCGTGACGGTGGCGCTGTGGCCCGTGCCATCTGCGCGAAGATCGCCGAAACGGAAGCGGAACTTGGCAAGCACAGCTGCGCGTCGTTCAAGGCCGTGCAGGCACAGCTCAAGCAGGGGCGCGAATCGCTGGAGGCAGTGGTGCAGTTCGTGGTGGGTACCACCAAGGGCGACCCGAATGCGGTGTTTGCCGGTAGCGTGCCGTACCTGAAGCTCTGCGGCATCGTGCTGTCGGGCTGGCAACTGGGCCGCGCCATGCTGGCGGCCGATGCCAAGCGTGCGGAAGATCCGGCATTCCACGAAGCCAAGATCGCCACTGCGCATTTCTTTGCCCAGCACATCCTGTCGCAGGCTTCGTCGCTGCGCGCCGCGATCGTGGAAGGCGCGGAGCCGGTCAATGCCATGACGGTCGATCAGTTCTGATCACGAATCACGTCGCAAACAAAAAGGGCGGCCCGCGAGGGTCGCCCTTTTTGCATGGGGAGGCCGGAATCAGGCCGTGGCAGGACGCGGCACGTGATGGGTCCGCGGCTGCTTGCGATAGCGGTCTACCGACAGGTCATCGGCACGAATTGCCGGGCGCGTGCCCGACACCAGATCAGCCAGCAGTTGGCCCGAACCGCAGGCCATCGTCCAGCCCAGCGTACCGTGGCCCGTGTTGAGCCACAGGCCGCGAATGCCGGCAGGCCCAACGACCGGTGTGCCGTCCGGGGTCATCGGCCGCAGGCCGGTCCAGAACGTGGCGCGGCTCACATCGCCGGCGCCGGGGAATAGATCGGTCACCACGTGCTCAAGCGTACGGCGCTTGTTCGGGTCGAGCGAGCGGTCATAACCTACGATCTGTGCCATGCCACCCACGCGGATACGGTCGTCGAAGCGCGTGATCGCCACCTTGTAGGTTTCGTCGAGCACCGTCGATACCGGGCTCTTGTCGGCATCGAGCAGCGGTACCGTGATCGAAAAACCCTTGAGCGGATAAACCGGCAGGTTCGACAGGCCCGGCAGCACGTGCTTCACGAACGGCGTGGACCAGCTGCCCAGGGCGACCACCACGACATCGGCCGTCATGGGTTTGCCGTCGACGACAGCGCCGGTAACGGCGTCGCCAGTGGTCAGCAGCCCGTCGATCGAACGGTTGTAGAGAAACTGCACGCCGATCGATGTGGCCAAGGCCGCCAGCCGTTCTGTAAACAGCTGGCAATCCCCGGTTTCATCGTTGGGCAGGCGCAAACCGCCAGCCAGCTTCTGGCCGGCAGCGGCAAGCGCCGGTTCGCTCGCGCCGAGGTCTTCGCGCGAGAGCAATTCGTAGGGCACGCCGGCTTCCTCGAGCACGGCTATATCGCGTGCGGCGGCTTCCAGCTGTGCATCGGTCCGGAATACCTGCAATGTTCCCTGCTGGCGGCCTTCATAGGCGATGCCGGTCTCGGCGCGCAGCGCACGGATGCAGTCACGGCTGTATTCAGCCAGCCGGACCATCCGTTCCTTGTTGACGGCGTAGCGGTCGGCCGTGCAGTTCTGCAGCATCTGCCACATCCACTGCAGCTGGAACAGCGTGCCATCAGGTTTGATGGTCAACGGCGCATGTTCCTGGAACATCCACTTGATGGCCTTGAGCGGCACGCCCGGCGCCGCCCACGGCGATGCATAGCCCGGAGAGATCTGGCCGGCATTGGCAAAGCTGGTGCCCAGCGCGGGGCCGCCTTCGCGGTCCACCACGGTCACTTCGTGACCGGCTCGGGCCAGATACCACGCACTGGTGACGCCGATCACGCCACTGCCAAGAACAAGAACGCGCATTTTTCGGAAGCTCCGTACTGCCAGAAAGGGCTATGGAAGAATTCGCTTCTATACTATTGGCTTCAAGGCAGTCATAGTTCGTGAATATTTTAGGAAAACAGGAAAAAATCATGAGAACAAGCCGTCAGCCGGTACGTGCGCTGGACCGCCTGGATCGAAAGATCCTTTCGGTGCTGCAGGCCGACGGCCGGATATCGATGAAGGACCTGGCGGAAGCGGTGGGATTGACGATTACCCCGTGCATCGAGCGCGTGAAACGGCTGGAGCGTGACGGCGTGATCATGGGCTACTACGCCCGCCTGAATCCGGCATTGCTGGGCAGTGCGCTGCTGGTGTTCGTCGAGATCTCGCTGAACAACAAGTCGGGCAATATGTTCGAGCAGTTCCGGCGCGAGGTATTGCGCATTCCCGAGGTGCTGGAATGCCATCTGGTGTCAGGTGATTTCGACTATCTGATCAAGGCTCGCATCCGGGAAATCGGCGAATACCGCCGGCTGCTGGGCGATATTCTGCTGCAGCTGCCAGGCGCCGCGCAGTCGAAGAGCTATGTGGTGATGGAGGAGATCAAGGAGACGCTGGCGATTGCCGTCGATGGCAGAGAAAGCGGAGTTTCTAGCACCGCGTGAAAATCGGCATTGGGGTTGTATTGCCGATACTGTATATTTATACAGTATTCCGGATTCGATCAGCCCCCGAGTTTTCATGCCCCCAAATCGCCCGCCGGGCGCGCATCCCACCAAGGGTCGCGGCGCCGTCAGCAATGTGCCGGGACGCTTCGAGCGCGACCAGCGCGATGCGTTCGATGACGGCTGGGCCGTACCTGCCGACAGCCAGGCCGATGGCGATGAGGCGCTGCCGCCGAAGCTCGTCACACGGGTCAGTATCGAGCAGGCCAAATCCATACTGACGCGCAATGCGTCACCTGACATCCCGTTCGATGTTTCCCTGAACCCTTATCGTGGCTGCGAGCACGGCTGCATCTACTGCTTTGCACGGCCCACGCACGCGTACCTGGACCTGTCGCCGGGACTCGATTTCGAAACGAAACTCTTTGCGAAGGCCAATGCGGCGGATCGGCTGCGAGAAGAACTGTCGAAGCCATCCTATCGCTGCGAGACGATTGCGCTCGGTGTGAACACCGACGCGTATCAACCGATCGAGCGCGAGCAGCGCATCACGCGCGGCGTTCTGGAATTACTGCGTGAAACGGACCACCCGGTGGCCCTGATTACCAAGTCGTCGCTGATCGAGCGCGATATCGACCTGTTGGCACCGATGGCGGCGCAGCGGCTTGCCGTTGCCGCTGTCACGATTACCACGCTCGATGCCGATCTGGCGCGCACGCTGGAACCGCGTGCCGCCACGCCATCGCGCAGGTTGCGCACGATCCGTGAACTGACCGATGCCGGCATTCCCGTGGGCGTAAGCGTGGCGCCGGTCATTCCGTTCATCACGGAACCCGATCTCGAACGGATTCTGGAAGCCGCGCACGAGGCCGGCGCGGTCTATGCGAACTACATCGTGCTGAGGTTGCCGTGGGAGGTGCGCCCGCTGTTCCAGGAATGGCTGCAGGCGCATTTTCCCGACCGTGCCGAGCGGGTCATGAACCGCGTACGCGAAATGCGCGGCGGCAAGGACTATGACGCCGATTTCGCCTCGCGCATGCGCGGCACGGGAATCTGGGCCGAGCTTATCCGGCAACGCTTTTACAAGGCCGCCGACCGTCTCGGGTTTCGCTATAACCGCTTTGAACTCGATAGGTCGCGGTTCAGGCCGCCGCCCAGGCCAACGCGGCCAGGCGTTGGCGGCGACAGGCAGGGCTCGCTTTTCTGAGTTTCTTTGCGGGCCGAGGCCGATTGTTTGAGGCTGTCGTCGATCATGCGGCAGGCCAGTTCCAGCGCGGCCTTGGCATTACTCGGCGGCAGGCCCGACGACATGGCCAGTCGCACGGCGATTGCCGCCAGACGTCCTTCCTCGTAGCTGGGATGTTCCATCTGCGTCTCCTTCGCAACTCCGCGTGTCGCAGCGCTGCCTGTTATCCGGACCTAAGCAGTATGGTTGATTCGCGCACGAGCGGAAGGTTCATCTCGGACCCGCTGGGGGTTAGATCAAAACCAGTATGCGAGAGCCAATGCCGCGTGTGAACAGGCGTGCTTTTTCTATTCCTGCGACAGCGCCTTGGCGGCTTCCACCTGTGACTCGAAGAAGGTCTGGAAGCTGATGGCCAGCCCTGCCATCAGCAGGCCGGTACCGATCATGAGCGAAAGGATTACCAGGATGACCACCGGCCATCCCGAACGTGTTGGTGTGCCATGCGCGTTATAGCGGGCGTCCCATTTATCGTCCGGGCGCAAGCCGAACACGATGGCAGTCAGGAAGGACGCGATGATCGATGCGCCGCCTGCCACTGCAAACACCCAGTTCAGTGGCGTGCTGCCCACGCCAAGGATCATCGACGCCACGCCCAGCGCTCCGGCCGCCGTGGCCAGCAGATGGACCCAGCCGAACAGGTCGCGCAGGCCCTTCAGGTAGAAACGGTGCGCACCCAGGCAGCCGAACAGGAACGCCAGCGCGACGGTGATCAGTTTCGATTTTCCGCATGGCGTCTGGGACACCTCAGGCGGGCGGACGGGTTCGCGGGGAATGGCGGGGGCTTGGCTGGCGGCAGGCATCGTAGGCGAGGCGATTGGGGTATCCCTGGGATGCCGGCGGCATCGGCGCACATTGTAGCGTCAGGACGGCCAGATGACGGTCAGCACACGGGCTGCCAGTGCGGAGATATGCGTCTCGCTGTACAGCACAAGGGTCAGCAGCAGCATGAACAGCAGCGACAAAGACAACTGGCCCGTGTGCCGGGCCAGATCGTGAAGCAGGGGAGACATGATGAACCTCGACAAGTCATTCTTGTGGAGGCCGCGCCCAGCCTCGGGGCCTGGCAGTGGGTGCCGGGCAGAGGCAGGTCAGGTCGATTGCCGTCTGCGCAACGACGGCACGCTGGGCGACCCCGGACAGCGCCGGGCGGCAGCCTGTGCGGCGTTTTCTTGCGCGCACTGAAGAGTGACAACAAAAAACGGCCGGAAGTTCCGGCCGTCTTGAAGGTAATCGCTGGGGTGGCGCATCAGCGTCCGCCGTCGCGGCCTCGCGCCTGCCACCCTGGGCCGACATTGGCGGGGCGCATCTCCGTCCCGCGGATCGATCCATCGCCGCCGTTGTTGCGGTCGACGTTGCCCGGCTGGCGCGTGGCGCGATCGTCGCCCTGATTGCCGGGGCCTTGCGGACGCCCGCTGAGCCGGTCGTCATTGCGTGCGCGCTTTTCCATCCGATCGATCTGGGCTTGCACGTGGTCACGGTTTTCCGCTCGGACGCTTGCGACCTCCCAGCCGGCACCTACGCGGCCCATGCGGACCGGATGCTCGGCGAAGGCGCGCTGCCAGAAGGCAACTTGTGCGTGGCTGGTGGCGACAGTCCCAACCAGGCCGATAACGGCCACGGTACCAGCCACCAGATGGCGCAGGTGGGGGCGGGTAAGCATGTGGAATCCCAAAGTCCTGTAGCAGGTGATGAGTCAGGCGTTGGGTTCATGGTACGCAGGGAGTCTGTGATGGCCTATGCGAAACCCGTTACCGGTGTAACGGATTGTTTCGTCATTTTTGCCAACTTTGGCGCGTCCGCTGCAAAGCCGCCAGCCGCCTGCTTTGGCGGCGATTGGAGCGCGATTTCAGGGTGCATAGCGGATGCGGTAGATGGCATCGGCCATGTCGTCGCTGACCAACAGTGAGCCGTCCGGGGCAACCTGGACATCGACGGGTCGGCCCCAAGGAATGCCTCCCTGCAGCCAGCCCTCGGCAAACACTTCCTGGCGCAACACGCGGCCATTATCGTCCAGCACCACGCGCATGATGCGGTAGCCGCTGCGTTCGGAGCGATTCCAACTGCCGTGCTCGGCAATGAAGATATTGTTCTGCTGGTATTCGGCCGGAAACTGCGTGCCCGTATAGAACCGCATGCCGAGCGCGGCCACGTGCGCGCCCAGTTTGGCGACGGGCGGAACGAATGCGGAGCAGGGGCGCTGCTTGCCGAAATCCGGGTCGGCAATGTCTCCCGCGTGGCAATAGGGGTAGCCGAAATGCTGGCCGGCTTGTGTCAGTCGGTTCAGTTCGTCATCGGGTTGGTCGTCGCCCAGCCAGTCGCGGCCATTGTCCGTGAACCAGAGTTCATGGCTGACGGGATGCCAGGCAAAGCCGACTGTGTTGCGCACTCCCTTGGCTACCACCTGAAGGTCCGTGCCGTCGGCCTTCATCTTCATGATGTTGGCGTAGCGGTTTTCATCGCGCGCGCAGATGTTGCAGGGCGCGCCGACCGGTACATAGAGATAGCCATCCGGCCCGAACGCAATGAATTTCCACCCGTGGTGCGTTTCGGTCGGAAATTTGTCGGAGACCGTGACGGGCTTCGGCGGCGAATCGAGGCGCGTCTCGATATCGTCCAGTCGAACGATCCTTGAAGTGGACGACACATAGAGCGCGCCGTCGCGGAATGCCACGCCTACCGGCATGTTCAGGCCCGACGCAATCACGCGTGGCTTCGGGCGGGCAGCCAGCGGGGCCGCCAGCGCGTACACTTTACCCTCGCCGCGACTGCCCACGAAGAGTGTGCCCTGCGGCGACAGTGTCATGCCCCGTGCACCGGGAACATCGTCGGTAAGTACGTCGATGTGGAATCCCGGTGGCAGCTTGATTCGGTCCACCGGCGGCGACGCATGGGCAAGCTGGACGCAAACGGCGGCCAGGCTGAATGCGGTCATCGTCCGGATTACGCGGACAATGCTGGAAAAGTGTCGATTTGGACGCACGGCATTCCTCCGGTTCGCGGTTTTCGCCACGATGCTATGCCGCAAGTGTTGCGTCAACAGCGCTTCGAAGCGGCCATGCAGTGCTGGAAAGCCCTAAGTGTTTGTTTGGACTCGGGAAGTGGGCTATACTCTTGCGTTTCGTGTTCGCACACCCCGTTTTTTCGAGGAATTAACATGGTCGTAATCCGTCTGGCTCGCGGCGGCAGCAAGAAGCGCCCGTTCTTCAATATCGTTGCTACCGATTCGCGCAACCGTCGCGATGGCCGCTTCATTGAGCGCGTTGGCTTCTACAACCCGCTGGCTTCCGAAAAGGAAGAAGGCCTGCGCGTGGTGCAGGACCGTCTGGCCTACTGGCAAGGCGTTGGCGCCCAACTGTCGCCGACCGTTGCCCGTCTGGTCAAGCAAGCCGCCGCCAAGGCCGCTGCCTGATAGCTGTACAGGCGCACCGTCACTGGTGCGCATTGACGCGTAAAGACGCTCCGCCAACGTGACTGGCAATGCCACCGGCCGCAAGCCGCTGAATCTGTCGACTGCTGCCACACAAGGTGGTGCCGCGGGCCGGCCGGCTAAGCTGCCCGCCTCGCTGCTGTTTACAGATAGCTTGCCCGACGATCTCGTCGAGGTTGGCTACGTGGGTGCGGCTTATGGCATCCGGGGCTGGATCAAGGTCCAGCCGCATGCGGACGACGCCTCCGCATTGCTTCATGCCCGCCGTTGGTGGCTGCTGCGTGCGCCGCCTACTGGCGTGGTGTCGGCACCAGCACAGGCGGCGGAAGCTGTCAGCGTCAAAATTTCCCAGTCGCGGGAGCACAGCGGTACCGTGGTGGCGCAAGCCACCGGCGTTTCGGATCGCAATCTGGCTGAAATGCTCAAGGGCCGCCGCGTCTGGATTCGGCGTACGGATTTTCCCGCGCCGGAAGAAGGTGAGTTTTACTGGGTCGACCTGATCGGTTGCGCCGTAGTCAACGAGCAGGGCGAAGCGCTCGGCGAAGTGACCGGCCTGATCGATAACGGTGCCCACCAGATTCTTCAGGTGGCCTACCAGCTGCCGGACGGCAATGCCGCGGAGCGGCTGATCCCGTTTGTCGATGCATTCCTGCGCACGGTCGATACCTCGGCCCGGCGCATCGTCGTCGACTGGGGGCTGGACTACTGAAGTTCCTGAATTGCCATCAAGGGAGGCGCGGATGCAGTTCGATGTAATCACGCTGTTTCCCGAGATGTTCCGTGCGCTGACCGACTGGGGAATCACCAGCCGGGCGGCAAAGCAGCAGCGTTACGCGCTGCGTGCCTGGAATCCCCGCGACTTCACGGTCGACAACTACCGGACGATCGACGATCGCCCTTACGGCGGCGGCCCCGGCATGGTGATGTTGGCCAAGCCACTGGAAGATGCGCTCGACGCCGCTGGCGCGGCACAGTCGGACGCGGGTGTCGAAAGGCCGCATGTAGTGCTGATGTCGCCGCAAGGCGCAACGCTGACGCATGCCAAGGTCATGGAGCTGGCACAACGGCCCGGTCTGGTGCTGCTGTGCGGGCGCTACGAGGCGATCGATCAACGCCTGATCGACCGTCGCGTGGACGAGGAAATCAGCCTCGGCGATTTTGTGCTGTCGGGTGGCGAACTGCCCGCGATGGCACTGATCGACGCGGTGGTGAGGCATCTGCCCGGCGTGCTGGGCGATGCGCAGTCGGCGGTGCAGGACAGCTTTGTCAACGGCCTGCTCGACTGTCCGCACTACACGCGGCCGGAAGAATATGAAGGTGTGCGGGTGCCCGATGTGTTGCTCGGGGGCCATCATGCCGAGATTGAAAAATGGCGACGCCAACAGGCGTTGGCCAATACCGCGCAAAAGCGGCCCGATCTGATCGTGGCGGCGCGCGCGCAAGGGTTGTTGTCCAAGGCCGACGAGAAGTATCTGTCGACCCTGGCGGCGAAAGTAGGGCAGGAGTTCGCTCCTGCCAAGTGAAACCCCATCCTCTGCCGGGGCCCGAACACGGGTATAACGCCGGTACGATGGTTAAGGAGAAAACGATGAACCTCATCGAGCAAATCGAGAAGGAAGAGATCGCGCGTCTGACCGCGAACAAGACCATCCCCGCATTCGCACCTGGCGACACCGTGATCGTCAACGTGAACGTGGTGGAAGGTAACCGCAAGCGCGTGCAGGCTTACGAAGGCGTGGTGATCGCCAAGCGTAACCGTGGTCTGAACAGCTCCTTCATCGTGCGCAAGATCTCGTCGGGTGAAGGCGTGGAACGTACGTTCCAGCTGTACTCGCCGCTGATCGCCGGCATCGAAGTGAAGCGTCGCGGTGACGTCCGTCGCGCGAAGCTGTACTACCTGCGCGAGCGTTCGGGCAAGTCGGCACGTATCAAGGAAAAGCTGGTGACGAAGGCCAAGGCGGCCGTCGCTGCCGAGTAAGCTTTACCTGCCGGGCGCCGGGAAACCGGTGCCATGCCGGAATTGCGAAGGACACCCTCGGGTGTCCTTTTTGCATTTCCGGGGCCGGGTTTCGGCTATGGCTGTCGGTTGTCGTACCCCGCCGTGCATCCCGGGGCGCTCGGTTGTGTTGCGATGCAACAATCCTCGGTTCTGTCATACTTGACGCCGTTATGCGCCCCAAATTCGACCCCGAGGCATTGCCGGTCGTCGAGACCGACAGTCGCCGCGCGCCGCTTACCGCGCCGCGCATGCAACCCGATTTCATCCGGCACCGGTTGCTCCTGCCGCCGGCCTGGGAGCCTGAGCTCACCGATGAATCGCGTGTCTATGACAGATCCCGCGGACTGCGCGAAGCCGCCGTGCTGGTTCCACTGGTGGAGCGCGGTGACGGGCTGACCGTCCTGCTGACCGAGCGCAACGCCAACCTGAACGCACACGCCGGCCAGATCAGTTTTCCCGGCGGCAGGCAGGAAACCTACGACGCGGACCGCATTGCCACGGCGCTGCGGGAAACCGAGGAAGAAATCGGTCTTCAGCGCGACTTTATCGAGGTGCTGGGATCGTTGCCCGACTACATCACTGGCACCGGTTATCACGTCAGTCCGATCGTCGGACTCGTGCATCCCGGGTTCACGTTGCAGGCCGATGCCGGTGAAGTGGCCGATATCTTCGAGGTGCCGCTGGCATTCCTGATGGACCCGTCGCGGCATGAACGCAGGCTGTTGCGCTGGGAGGGCGGGGAGCGCCAGTTCTATTCGATGCCGTATCCGCGTGAAGGCGGCGGCCATCGCTTCATCTGGGGCGCGACGGCGGGCATGCTACGCAACCTCTATCACCTACTGGCGGCCTGAAGGTTCGGCCGCTTTTAAGACGGTCTCTCAGGCCGCGGCGGCGTCCGCGCAGTGCGGGCAGCTCTTGCCCACCACATACTTTGGAAGCTGCTGTTCTTCCGGCGTCACCACGGCGCGGCAGGCAAAGCACTGCACCGGTCCGGCGGGTTCCAGATTCGGATTCAGCGCGGTTCGGTAGTCGAACACGAAGCAGTCACCGTGGTAGTGGCTGCCCCCGACTTCCTCGAAATACTTGAGGATGCCACCTTCGAGCTGGTAGACGCGCTCGATGCCCACTTCCTGCATATGGATGGCCGCCTTTTCGCAGCGGATGCCGCCCGTGCAGAATGACACCACCGTCTTGCCCTCCAGCGATGCCTTGTTCTCGGCCACGGCAGGCGGGAAGTCGCTGAACTTTGTGATGTTGTATTCGACGGCTTTGTCGAACGTGCCCACCGCCACTTCGAAATCGTTGCGCGTATCGAGCATCACCACAGGGCGGCCTTCGTCGTCGTGGCCCTGGTCCAGCCATCGCTTGAGATCCACCGGCCGCACAGACGGCGCGCGACCCGCTTCGGGGCGGATCAGCGGCATCTTCATGGTGATGATCTCCTTCTTGGCGCGCACCAGCATGCGCTTGAAGGGCTGGTGGTCCGACAGGCTTTCCTTGGGCGCGATATCGGCAAAGCGCGCATCGGCATGCAGCCAGACCATGAAGCCGTCGATTTGCTCGCGGGTACCGGCCAGGAACATGTTGATGCCTTCCGGCGCGAGCAGGATCGTGCCTTTCAGGCCCACCGCCTCGCAGCGCTCGCGCATGGCGGGGCGCAGGGTCTCGATATCCTCGAGCGTGACGAACTTGTAAGCCGAAATATTGACGATCTGCATGGAGCGACGCTGCCTGGCCGGGGTGTCTGGACGCCCCGGTAACTGCCTGATTGGAAAGGCGAAATTATAGCCGCTCATTGACGTCCCCGATACCCGTTGCGGCCGGTTGGCCAGCGGTGCGGCGCATGCCCGGCACGGCGCCACTTTGCGAAAACTCTCAGAGTGAGGGGCGAGGGGAGCCGGTACAATGGCGCCCTATGTCCGCACCCCGCTTCGTACACCTTCGCCTGCATTCCGAATATTCGGTCGTGGACGGCATCGTCCGCCTCGATGACGCCGTCAAGGCCGCCGCCAAAGATGGCATGGGCGCGCTTGCGCTGACCGACCTTGCCAATGCCTTTGGCCTGATCCGCTTCTACAAGGAAGCGCGCGGCGGCGGCGTCAAGCCGGTCGTCGGCGCCGACGTCTGGCTGACCAACGCCGATGACCGCGACAAGCCTGCACGCATGCAGCTGCTTGTGCAGGACCGCATTGGCTACCTGAATCTCTGCACGCTGCTTTCCCGCGCGTGGCTGAACAACCAGTATCGCGGCAGGGCCGAGCTGGAGCCGGCCTGGTTCGATGAGCCGGGCGAGGAAGGCCTGCCCCAGGCCACCGGCCTGATCGCGCTGTCGGGCGCGATGGGCGGCGATGTGGGCCAGGCCCTGGCAAACGGCAATCCGGAAGGCGCCCGGCGCGCCGCGGAGCACTGGGCGCGCGTGTTCCCGCAGCGCTTCTATATCGAGCTGCAGCGCGCGGGCCATGCCGGCACCGAAGCCTACATTCAGCAGGCCGTGCAACTGGCGGCATCGCTGCAACTGCCGGTGGTGGCGACGCATCCGGTGCAGTTCATGACGCCGGACGATTTCACGGCGCATGAGGCGCGTGTCTGTATTGCCGAAGGCGAGCTGCTGGCCAATCCGCGCCGTACGCGCCGGTTCACGACCGACCAGTATTTCAAGACGCAGGACGAGATGTGCGCGCTGTTTGCCGACATTCCGAGTGCGTTGCAGAACTCGGTCGAAATCGCCAAGCGCTGCAACCTGACACTGGAACTGGGCAAGCCGCGCCTGCCGCTGTTTCCAACGCCCGATGGCATGTCTCTGGACGACTACCTCGTCTTCATGGCCAAGGACGGTCTGGAGAAGCGTCTCGCCGTGCTGTTCCCGGACGAGGCCGAGCGCGAACGCAAGCGTCCCGAGTATTACGCACGACTCGAATTCGAGACCGGCACCATCATCAAGATGGGCTTCCCGGGCTACTTCCTGATCGTGGCGGACTTTATCAACTGGGCCAAGAACAACGGCGTGCCTGTCGGGCCGGGCCGTGGCTCCGGTGCCGGCTCGCTGGTGGCCTACGCACTCGGTATTACCGATCTCGATCCGCTCAAGTACGCGCTGCTGTTCGAGCGTTTCCTGAATCCTGAGCGGGTCTCGATGCCCGACTTCGATATCGACTTCTGCCAGCACGGCCGCGACCGCGTGATCACGTACGTGAAGGAGAAGTACGGCAAGGACGCCGTGTCGCAGATCGCCACGTTTGGCACGATGGCGGCCAAGGCAGCGGTGCGTGACGTGGGCCGCGTGCTCGATCTTGGCTATGGCTTCGTCGACAGCGTGGCCAAGCTGATTCCGTTCAAGCCGGGCAAGCTGGTGACGCTCGAGGAAGCGAAGAAGGAAGAGCCGGCGCTGGCCGAGCGCGAGCGCAATGAAGAAGAAGTGCGCCAGCTGCTGGAGCTGGCGCAGCGCGTGGAGGGCATGACGCGTAACGTCGGCATGCACGCCGGCGGCGTGCTGATCGCGCCGGGACAGCTCACCGACTTCTGCCCGCTCTATACGCAGGGCACCGACGGCATGAGCGGTGTGGTGAGCCAGTACGACAAGGACGACGTGGAAGCGGCCGGCCTGGTCAAGTTCGACTTTCTGGGCCTGACCACGCTGACGATCCTGGACTGGGCCGAGCGCTATATCCGGCGCCTGGACCCGAGCAAGGCCGACTGGAATTGCAGCCAGATCCCGCTCGACGACAGCCCCGCGTTCGACATCCTCAAGAGCGCCAACACGGTAGCGGTGTTTCAGCTGGAAAGCCGCGGCATGCAGGGCATGCTCAAGGACGCCAAGCCTGACCGCTTCGAGGACATCATCGCGCTCGTGGCGCTCTATCGCCCGGGCCCGATGGACCTGATCCCGAGCTTCTGCGCCCGGAAGCACGGCCGCGAGAAGGTCGAGTATCCCGATCCGCGCGTCGAACCCGTGCTCAAGGAGACCTACGGCATCATGGTCTACCAGGAGCAGGTGATGCAGATGGCGCAGATCATCGGCGGTTACTCGCTCGGTGGCGCCGATTTGCTGCGTCGTGCAATGGGTAAGAAGAAGGCCGAGGAAATGGCGAAGCATCGCGAGCTGTTCCGCGAGGGCGCCGACAAGAACGGACTGACCGCGCAGCAGGCCGACGATATCTTCGACCTGATGGAAAAGTTCGCGGGCTATGGTTTCAACAAGTCGCACGCGGCCGCCTATGCGCTGCTGGCGTACTACACGGCCTGGCTCAAGGCGCACCATCCGGCGGAATTCCTCGCGGCCAACATGTCGCTGGCGATGGACGACACGGACAAGGTCAAGATCCTCTACGAGGATTGCCGCCTGAACAGCATCAAGGTGCTGCCGCCGGACGTCAATGCCAGCGAATACCGTTTTGCCCCAACCGACGCCAAGACCATTCGCTATGGCCTGGGTGGCATCAAGGGCTCCGGCCAGGGTGCCATCGAAGACATCCTGCGCGCACGCGAGGAAAAGCCGTTCGAGGACCTGTTCGATTTCTGCGACCGTGTGGACCGTCGCCAGGTCAACCGCCGCACGATCGAGGCGCTGATTCGTGCCGGGGCGTTCGACAGCCTCAATGACAACCGCGCGCAGTTGCTGGCTTCGGTGTCCATCGCTATGGAGGCGGCCGAGCAGAAGGCCGAGTCGGCCAACCAGGTGTCGCTGTTCGATCTCATGGATGACGCTGGCGATTCACACCGGCCGGAACTGATCGACGAGCCGCGCTGGTCGCCCAAGCGCACGCTGCAGGAAGAAAAGCAGGCGCTCGGCTATTACTTTTCGGGCCACCTCTTCGACGCCTCGCGCGACGAGGTGCGCAAGTTCGTCAAGGGCACGCTGGGCGCGCTGGAAAAGGAAGTGCAGGGCAACGGCGGCGGCTATGGCCGCGATGTCCGCGGCAAGGTGATTGCCGGCGTGATCATGGGCGTGCGCACGCAGATGACGCAGCGTGGCAAGCTGATCATCGTCATGATCGACGATGGCACGGCGCAGATCGAAATGACCGTGTTCAACGAGCTGTACGATGCCAATCGCCACATGTTCCGCGAAGACGAGCTGATCATCGCCCAGGGCAATGCCCGACACGATACGTTCACGGGCGGCGTGCGCTTTACGGCCGAATCCGTCATGGATATGGCCTCGGCGCGGGCGCGCTATGCGCAGGCCGTCGAACTCAAGTTCGACCATCGCGCCAGCCTGCCGCGTCTGCGTGAACTGCTGGAGCCGATCCTGGCCAACGGCCAGGAGCCTGGGGCCGGCGTGCGCGTGCGCATTGCCTATTCGAGTGCCGGTGCAAGTTGCGCGACGATGCTCGGCGAGCGGTGGCGGGTGATGCCTTCCGACGAGGCGCTGGCTGGCCTGCGCAGTGAGTTGGGTGACGAGTGCGCGCGGGTGGATTACGACTGAACGCCGATAGGGCGAACGGAGCGAAAAAAATGGCCGCCTGTGTGGGCGGCCATTTTTATGTGGCGTCGGCGATCATCGAGTGACCACGGTGGTCGTATCGCGGCGCGCCGCCGTCAGGCCAATATCGGCCGTGCACTGCTTCGAGGTCAGTCGTTCCAGCACACGCTGCTTGTTGACGTTTTCAGTGGCTCGCACGGCTTCCTTGTGCCAGAGGTGCAGGACCTCGGTCGCAAAAAAGCCCATGCGGCGCGGTATGCCAGCGTTGTGCAGCCGGGCGACGAAGTCCGCGTCTTCGTGGCCCCACCCCGTGAAGGTGCTGTCGAAGCCATCGATATGCTCGATGTCGCGCTTCCAGGCGGCCAGGTTGCAGCCCTTGATGCGCCGCCATTTGAAGGCCTCGACGTCACGTCCCGGCAGCCAGTTCCAGTGGGCGGCCAGCGGCAGCACTTTGTTGACCTGGCCGCGCAGGCGCGCAGCCAGCCAGAATCCGACGCCCTGGCGTTGCAGCGGAACCTGGCGCGCTTCCACGTCGGCGGTCAGCGCCGGTCCGAGCAGGATGCGGCTGCCAGTCATCATCGCTCCGGGCATTGCCAGGTCGCCATGCCGGCGCACAAAGTCCCGCTGCGGTACGCAATCCCCATCGATAAAGATCAGATAGTCGCCCGATGCCTCGGCGATGGCCTTGTTGCGGATTTCGGCAAGCCGGAACCCGGTATCGGGATGCCACACATGCACCACGGGCACGTTCGATGAGGCGCGCGCCTGTTCCACAACCTCGCGGGTGGCTGGCTGCGAGCCGTCGTCGGCCACGATGATCTCGACCGGCGCCGTTTCCTGGTCGAGGCAGCCGCCGAGCACCAGCGACAGGGCCGCCGGGCGGTTGTACGTGCTGACGATCAGGCTGATGCGCGGGGCAGCGGTCATTTGCTGTGCATCATCCAGAGCTTCAGATAACGGTAGTAGGTACCTTCAGCATTGGTGACCGCCAGCATGAATCCCTGCTTGCCGTCCAGGAAGCCGCGCCGGATGACGTAGGTGCGGATAAACGCCCAGAAGCCGCGGAAAATGGCCTTGCCGAACGAGCTGCGCTTGCCTTGCTCGAACATCGTCAGCGCGCCGGCGCTGGAATACTGGTTGGCCTTGTCGACGGCCTCGGTGATGTCCGTGATCGCGTTGTGCACGATGGTTTCGGACAGCTTGCCGGTGGTGCCGGGCACCTCGACGTGCGTATGGGTGCGCACGTCGGTGAAATGGCCCTTGTCCCGGCGGAACAGGCGGACGATGCGGTCGGGCCACCAGCCCGAGTGGCGCATGAAGCGGCCGCAGAAAAAGGAGCTGCGCGGCGTGGAGAACGCATCGTGCGGGCTGCCTTCGTCGAGCAGGCGGCTGATGCGCTGGTAAAGCTCGGGGCTGACCCGTTCGTCGGCGTCGAGCGACAGCACCCAATCCCCCTTGGCCAGGTTCAGCGCGCGGTTCTTCTGCGGGCCGTCACCGGGCCAGTCCGTTTCCACCACGATCGCGCCAAGGTCGCGGCACAGCTGCGGCGTGCCATCGGTGCTGCCAGAGTCGAAAACGATCACTTCGGAAGCGAGTCCCTTGACCGATTCGATGCAGGGCTGGATATCGTGAGCCTCGTTCATGGCAACAATGATCGTGCTCAGTGTTGCGCGGCGAGGGGATTGCGGGGCTGTCATGTTCTGGTTGGACCCTGGTATGGCTTAAATCGAGTGGGCGGGGGTGGCGGCTTGCGTGGTAGCCACGCGGCGGCTCGCGGTGGCCGGCGCCGCGGCGCGTCGTGATTCCACTGCCCAGAAATGGGCGAACACGGCAAAGACGTAGAAGGCCACGACAACCTGGCGGTCGAACACGCAGTCCGTGAACGCAAACAACGGGAATGTAATGGCGATGGTCAGTCCCGCGCTTTCCCAAGCCAGGCTGGCACCGTTGCGGCGAGCCTGTCGCAGGCGTCTGACGAAATAGACGAGTGGTGCGCCAAACATCCACAACAATTGCGCCAGGCCGATCAGGCCGCCTGTTGCCAGCGCGCACAGGTATTCGTTGTGGGCGTGGTCGAAGATGCTGATGTCCTGCGGGGCCTTGCCCTCGGCGATCAGCTCACGCGAAGCATCGCCAAAATGGCCCAGGCCGACCCCGGTGACGGGGTGCGCCGCGAAGATGTCCGCGGCGCTGTGCCACAGGCTCAGGCGCTGGCCGGTGGAGGTCTGGGTCTTGCCGTGCGTCCAGAGCTGTATCTCGATCGCCGTCGATTCCATGCGGTCGCGCAGCGGCGGATAGAGGGTGATCGTGGCGAACGCCGCGATTACCACGGACGCGGCGATCAGCGCGCCACGCCAGCGTTTGCCGCGTCGCGCCGGGTCCGTGAAATTAATCCAGCCAAGCACGCAGATCACCACCAGGGCTACCAGCATCGGCGCGCGGCTTTGCGTCAGCGCCGCGCATCCCAGGGTCAGCACGCTGGCCCCGATCGTCAGCGCCTTTTGCCGGCGCGCCATATTGCCGAACTTGGCAAGGGCCAGCATCAGCAGGGCAATCGCCACCATCGACAACGAATACTTGATCGCGCCGGAAGTTGTCGTTTCCGGGTTGAAGCCGTATGTGCCATATGGGCGGACGATGTGCAGTACGAACCGCTGCACAAGCAACACGGCGCTGGCTACCAGTGCCGCGGCGCCCAATCCCAGGCACCATTCCCGCATGCGCCGTGGCAGCATGATGCCGCAGACCGCCATCAGCGCGTACAGCAGGTAGTGGACGGCGTTGTCCATGCTCGATCCCTTGCTGCCCAGAAACAGGATGTGGGCGGCCGAGAACGGGATGTACGAGAGAAAGGCGGCGAACAGCCACTTGTGTTGCCACACCACCTGACGGGCCAGCGGCTGGCGCACCAGTATGTACAGGCCGGCCACTCCCAGGATGGCAAAGACGACATCCCGGAACACGCCCGGGACGATCAGCGCCAGGGGTAGTAAGGCCATGACCCACGTCAGCAGGCGCTCGTTGCGCGACGCGATGCGCGTAGACATACCAAATTCAACAGGCATCGGATAAGGCGATAGGGAAAACGGATAGAATGCTGCCTGTTTCAGGCCACGGAGCGGTTACAAATGCCGCTTCATACGTATCCAGAAAACCGGGCCGAAGCAACGTCAGGCTCACAGCAGGTGGGTCAAATGTAGGCTAAGCGGCCTACACGAACTCGGCATTATAGCGCTATTGATTCGGCGCCCCGCCCGGCGACGCGATCCCTGCGACCGTCCATCCGCCGCAATCCCAAAACGCAGAAGCGAGGAATCTTTTGACATCCAACACAGAATCGACCAAGCAGGACCGGCAGGAGGATTCGTCGTCCACGCTCATGCGCCGACTCTGGTCTTACCTGCGCCCTGAACTGAGAATCTTCATCGCGGCCATTGTGGCGATGGCGGTGGTGGCGGCCAGCGAAGGTATCATTCCGAAGGTCGTCAACGACCTGCTGGACCACGGTTTCGGCGGCGATTACGCCGGCAAGCTCTGGCACGTGCCCGCCATTCTGACCGGGGTGGCCGTGATTCGCGGTGTGGCTCAGTTTGCCTCGGGGTACCTGCTGAACCTGATCTCGAACCGGGTTCTGTTCAAGATGCGCATGCAGATGTTCGAGCGCATGCTTCAGGCGCCGGCGCAGTTCTTCTACAAGAATCCGGCCGCATCGCTGATCAACTCGGTCATCTTCGAGGTCAACCAGGTGCTGCAGATCCTGACTGGCGTGTTTATTACGCTGGTGCGCGATTCGCTGACCGTGGTGGCCCTGCTGATCTACCTGTTCTACACGAACTGGAAGCTGACGCTGGTGGTGGCGGTGATCCTGCCCGTGATCGGTTTCCTGATGTCCAAGGTCAACAAGCGCCTGCGCCGCCTCAACCGCGACCACCAGACCCTGACCAATAGCGCCGCCTATGTTGTGGAAGAGGCCGCCGGCGGTTACAAGGTGGTGAAGCTGCATGGCGGCGAGGCCTATGAATTGTCCCGTTTCGAGACGATGGCCAACCGGCTCAAGTCCTATTCGATGCGGATGGCGGTGGCCGGTGGCCTGAACCAGCCGGTAACGGCCTTCCTGGCCGCGCTGGCGCTGTCAGTGGTGATTACGATCGCAATGGTGCAGGCGCAGGGCAACCAGACCACGGTGGGCGGCTTCACGGGCTTTGTGATGGCGATGCTGCTGCTGATCTCGCCGCTCAAGCACCTGACCGACCTGAACCAGCCGCTGACGCGCGGCCTGACGGCGGCCGAGATGATCTTCCGGCTGATCGACGAACATATCGAACCGCAGGAAGGCGGCCGGTCGATCGACCGCGCGCGGGGCGACCTGGCTTTCCGCTCGGTTTCGTTCGGCTATGCCGAATCGGCCAAGCCGGCGCTGCAGGGCATTGACCTGCACGTGCGGGCGGGCGAAGTGGTGGCACTGGTCGGCCCCTCGGGCAGCGGCAAGACCTCGCTCGTGAACTTGTTGCCGCGCTTTTTCGAGCCGACGTCGGGCGCCATCCACCTGGATGGCCATCCGGTGACCGATATCAACCTGCGCGACCTGCGTCGCCAGATTGCCTTCGTCAGCCAGGACGTGGTGCTGTTCAACGACACCGTGGCGGCCAATGTGGCCTACGGCGCCACCACCCAGGACGCGATCGACATGGACCGCGTCAAGCGCGCGCTGGCAGCCGCGCACCTGACCGATGTGGTCAACGCATTGCCGGAAGGGCTGAACACGAATATCGGCGATAACGGCATGAAGCTGTCCGGCGGCCAGCGCCAGCGCATGGCCATTGCGCGTGCCATCTACAAGGATGCGCCGATCCTGATTCTGGACGAGGCCACGTCGGCGCTCGATTCCGAATCGGAACGTCAGGTGCAATCCGCGCTGGAGGCGCTGATGGTGGGGCGCACCACGCTGGTGATCGCCCACCGCCTGTCCACGATCGAAAACGCGGACCGCATCGTCGTGCTCGACCACGGCAAGGTGGCCGAATCCGGTACGCACGACGAACTGCTCCAGGCCAACGGGCTGTACGCTGGCCTGCACCGGATCCAGTTCTCCACGCAGGAACTGGCGGCCTGACCGGTCAGCAGCTTCGGCGGCACGAAAAAATGGCGGTGAGCCCTTTCGGGGCTTCACCGCCATTTTTTATTTCGACCGGCTGCGTGCGGGTCAGGACGCCAGCACCGGCGCGGGGTACACCTCTTCGAGAGCGGCCAGCACTTCGGCGATGCTGGGCGTCACGCCATCGCCGCCGAGCGACACGACACGTCCTGGCTCCTGCACGCCGTAGTAGTGCTGCGACGTGCTGTTGAATACCATGACGACCGGCTTGCCCAGCGCCTCGCCGATATGCACGAAGCCGGTATCGGTGCCCAGCACGACGTCGGCGGCGTTGACCAGGCGCGAGCATTCGAGCACGCTCATCCGGTCAAGCAGCTCTGCATTCGGAATTCCGGCCACCAGTACGTCCGCTTCCTTGCGCTCCGATTCCGAACCCCAGGGCACCAGCACGCGCAGGCCGCGCTGGCTCAGCACCTTGCCTACCTCGATCCAGCTTTGCGGCGGCCATTTCTTGGCCTCGTCGGACGTGGCATGGAACAGCAGGGCGAATGGCCCATTGCGGCCTTGTGCCGGCAATTTGTCCGGTTCGGGCAGTTGCAGGCCGTACACCATCTTGTCGTCGATCTGATAACCAAGCGCGCGGCTCACCGAGCGGCGCACGCGGGCACGCTGACAGAAATTGTCCTCCGGAGCGCGGCCGGCCAGGCGATCGGTATAGGCGAACGCCGAACCGCCTTCGCCCAGTTCGTGGTCGGGATAACCGTAGCGTCGCTTCGAGCGGGTCAGGGCCACGGCGATGGCGCTCTTGTAGACGCCGTGGATGTCGATCACCGCGTCGTACTTTTCCTTGCGCAGCGCCCGGATGGCGCCCAGGATCGCACGCACGTTGGCCCAGCTACGGTCCTTCTTGATGGCACGCAGCGGCGCGCTGATGACGCGGTCGATCTCCGGATTCCAGCGGCATACCTCGGCACAGTATTCGTCGGCGAACCAGTCGATCCGGACGCCGGGATACGCACGCTTCAGGTCTGTGACCAGCGGCTGGGCAAAAACCTCGTCGCCGAGCGACGTGATCTTGACGATAAGAACTCGCTTCATGAGGGCGCGAAGTCAGTAATGGTTATATGTAATGGCTGCCGGAGCGATATTGGACGCCGCCGGCCGTTTGCAAGCCGCGTAAGTATGCCCGAATTGGTGAGCGTTCCCATATTTCGAAACATGCCGTTGCGAACGTCGCAGATTGACTAGAATGTGGCTGATTCGATGCAGCCGGAGGAGACCATGACCGCACAGGCGCACACCCGCAGCCCGCTTATCAGCCGCTATCCCGTTCCAGAAATTGCCACGCTGCCTGACGATATTCGCCAGCGCGTGCTGGAGGTGCAGGAAAAGGCAGGCTTTGTTCCGAATGTTTTCCTGGCGCTGGCGCACCGGCCGGACGAATGCCGCGCGTTCTTTGCGTACCACGACGCGCTGATGCTCAAGGAAACCGGCAACCTGACCAAGGGCGACCGCGAAATGATCGTCGTGGCGACGTCAGGGGCCAACCAGTGCCTGTACTGCGTGGTGGCGCACGGCGCCATCCTTCGCATCTACGAGAAGAAGCCGCTCGTGGCGGACCAGGTGGCCGTCAATTACCGCAAGGCCGACATCTCGCCGCGCCAGCGTGCGATGCTGGATTTCGCGATGAAGGTCTGCGAATCGTCGCACTCGATCGGCGAAGCCGATTTCGAGGCGTTGCGCGCCCACGGCTTCGACGACGAGGACGCATGGGACATCGCCGCCATCACGGCGTTCTTCGGCCTGTCCAACCGCATGGCCAACACCATCAGCATGCGGCCGAACGAGGAGTTCTTCCTGATGGGGCGCGTGCCAAAGGCGAAGTAGCCCTGGCACCGGCTTGCTCCCTTCTACCGGGCGTGGCGGAAGGGAGCAGATTCCGAGCGGTCAACGAATCTGCGCGCAATCTCCGCTGCGGGGATCGAACAGCACCGGCCACGCCTGTTCGTAGATTCCTGGCGTGCAGTATTTCTCGCAACGCGCGTGGGCCAGCGTGATACGGCGCGGGTCCTGCCAGACCATGAGCTTGCAGCCGCTGCCGTCCACCGCATGCAGCTCGATGTGCGGCGTCTGCTGTACCTGCTTGAACTGTTCCAGGTCGAAGCGGCACGAACCCTTGCGCGATACCCAGAGTTTCCAGCTCAGCGTCTGCACGGCGTTGTGCGACACCCGGACGACGGCATCCTCGCGGAAGCCGTCTTCCTCGGTGCGCTTGCAGGCGCCGGCCATATTGATCTCGCGCGCGGCGATTGGCGTGGCGCGCGACATGGGCGTGGGCGGGTAGGTCGTATCGGCATTGACCATAGGGCCAGCCAGTGGTGGCGAGCTGTCTACCTTGTGCGGCAAAAGATCCGCGCAGCCCGCGCATAAAAAAAGCGCCAGCATTGCTGGCACGGTAACGCGTATTGACTTCATGTCGACCCCCCCTCTGGCCTCCCGCCACCTTCAATGTAGGGGATCGCGGTACAAAGGCCAGCGCTATGCGATGAGGACTAGTCCTATCGTGCGCGGGTAAGGTCCACCGTCTATATTCAGAGAATGTGGCCGCGCACCGGAGACGATGCGCGGCCTTTCTTTTGGCTTTCCTTCACGATCCGAACGCGCGTTTGAAGGCGCGTCGGTCGCTCAGGCCACGGCCTGCAGTTCGCTTTCGCGCGGCACCGCGTGTTGCACGGCCGGATAGCCGGCGGCAAACACCAGGCGGCCGGCCGACCAGGTATGCGTAACCAGCGGCTGGCCAGCCACGCTGGCGACGGCAATCACGTCGGCACGCTTGCCGGGCAGCAGTCGTCCCCTGTCGTCCAGCAGGCAGGCATCGGCCGGATTGGCGCTGACCAGTGCCAGCGCCTGGTCGAGCGGCAGGTCGGCCAGGCGCGCGGCGGCGAATGCGGCGGCAATCAGCGTCGAAGGCTGGTAGTCGGAACAGAGGATATTGCCGACGCCGGCATGAATCGCATCGATCGCACGCATCGAGCCGCTCTGGCTTTTGCCGCGCAACACGTTAGGCGCGCCGAGGATGGTCGGCAGCTTGTGCGCCGAGGCGGCCTGCGCGGTGTCCAGGTTGATCGGGAATTCGCTCATGCGCACGCCCAGCGCGTGCATGGCGGCGATGCGCTGCGGCGAATCGTCGTCATGGCTGGCGGTGGGCACGCCCAGCGCGTGCGCCTTGGATACCAGCCGGTTGACCCGCTCGGTGGCGCCGTCGAGTTCGGCGGTCTTCTTGGCCGCCGCGTTGGCCGCTTCCTCGTGGCTCATGCCGTGGTTGCCCATCATGTACGACAGGTAGGCATCGAGCGTCTTGAACTGGCCCTGGCCCGGCGAGTGGTCCATGACCGACAGCAGATCGACCACGCCCTCGGCCATCAGCATTTCGAGCACCGGCACGGCGGCCGCATCGGTGACTTCATAGCGGCAGTGAATCCGGTTGTCGACCAGGCTGTGCTTGCGATACTCGGCCACGGCGCGTACCAGCGTGGCAGCGGTCTCGTTGTTGCGGACGCCGAACTGGTTGCTGGCGAATGACAGCGCGTGGTACGGCGTCGTGATGCCGGCGGCGGCATTGCGGCGGTCGACCTGCGCCACCGCAAAGTCGAGCGGGAACAGCACGTTGGCGCGCGGTTCGGCTTCCTTCTCGATGGCATCGCAATGCACGTCGATCAGGCCCGGCATCACGGTGTGGCCGCGCAGGTCGATCACGTTGGCGTCGACGGGTGCCGATGCGGGTTCGATGGCGGCGATCCGGCCATCGGCAATCAGCATCGCGCTGTCATGCAGCACGCGGTCGGGCAAAACGAGCGTCGCGTGCGTGAGGTAGGTGGTGGACATGTCCGGTTCCGTTTCAGGTTCGGGGCAGGTTTGTCGGGGGCTGGCGTCGGGGCTGCGCGGGGCTGCAGTGCCTCAGGCGTTGGCGGCCACGGCCGGTTGCAGCGGCAGGGCGCGCGTGGCCACGGCGTCGCGCACGGCTTCGTCGTGGAAGATGCCGATCAGCGCGCGGCCTTCGGCCAACGCTTCGCGGATCAGCTCGATCACCACGGCGCGGTTGTCGGCGTCGAGCGATGCGGTCGGCTCATCGAGCAGCAGGATCGGATGGCCGCCGATCAGGCCGCGTGCGATGTTCACGCGCTGCTGTTCCCCGCCCGAGAACGTCGCCGGCGGCAGGTCCCACAGGCGGCGTGGCAGGTTCAGGCGTGCCAGCAGAACGGCGGCCCTGGCGCGCGCTTCCTCGTGGGTGGCGCCGCGCTGCTGCAACGGATCGGCCACGACGTCGAGCGCGGAGACGCGCGGGATGGCGCGCAGGAACTGCGACACATAGCCGATCACGTCACGGCGCAGTTTCAGCACGCGCTGTTCGGGGGCGTTGGTCAGCTCGACCCAGGGCTCGTCGGTTTCGCTCGTATCGCGCAGGCGGATCGTGCCTTCGGTCGCCAGGTAGTTGCCGTACAGGCAGCGCAGCAGCGTGCTCTTGCCGGTGCCCGAGCGGCCCGACAGCACGAGGCATTCGCCACGCGACGCGTCGAAATCGATCGCTTGCAGCACGGGCAGGCGGATGCCGCCCTGGTTATGCAATGTGAACATCTTGCCGAGGCCGCGGACCTCGATCAGCTTTCGGGAATCTGTCTGCGTCATGATCAGCCCTGCAGGATGGAGGAAACCAGCAGCTGCGTGTACGGGTGCTGCGGGTCATCGAGGATCTGGTCGGTCAGGCCTTGTTCGACCACCCGGCCGCCTTGCATGACCAGTGTGCGGTGGGCCAGCAGGCGTGCCACGGCCAGGTCGTGCGTGACGAGAATGGCGGCCAGGCCAAGATCGGTCACCAGCCGGCGCATCAGGTCCAGCAGGCGGGCCTGCACCGATACGTCCAGCGATGCGGTCGGCTCGTCCATGAACACCAGGCGGGGGTGCGTGACAAGGTTGCGGGCGATCTGCAGGCGCTGCTGCATGCCGCCCGAGAACGTGCTGGGCACATCGTCCAGGCGGGCCAGATCGATTTCCATCTTCTCCAGCCAGGCGCCGGCGATCTCGCGCAGGTCGCCGTAGTGGCGGTTGCCCACGGCCATCAGGCGTTCGGCGATATTGGCGCCGGCACTGACCTGCATGCGCAGGCCATCGCGGGCGTGCTGACGCACGAAACCCCAGTCGGTGCGGGCCAGCAGCCGCATGCGCGCGCTGGACAGCGATGCCAGGTCGGTCAGACCCGTTTCGCGCATGTCGTAGCTGACGCTGCCGCGCTGAGCCTTCACCTGCATCGACAGCGCCTGCAGCAGCGTGCTCTTGCCCGAGCCGGATTCACCGACCACGCACAGCACTTCTCCGGGATAGAGGTCGAAGTGGACGTCGTGGCATCCGTGCACGCCGTCCCACGTATGCGTGAGGTTGCGGACGGAAAGCAGTGGCGTGGCGTTCATTGGTGGCCTCCGGCGGCGTTCATGACGGCTTGCGCGGCCTGGCGATCGGCGCAGTACTCGGTGTCCGAGCACACGAACATGCGCGTGCCGGCATCGTCGGTGATGATTTCATCGAGGTAGCTGTCGGTGGCGCCGCACTGGGCGCAGCAGGTCGACCATTTCTCGACGGTGAACGGGTGATCGACGAAATCGAGACTCTTGACCGACGTGTAGGGCGGCACCGCGTAGACGCGCTTTTCACGGCCGGCGCCGAACAGCATCAGCGCGGGGCTGCGGTCGAGCTTCGGGTTGTCGAACTTCGGAATCGGCGACGGGCGCATCATGTAACGCTGGTTGACGATCACCGGATAGTCATAGGTGGTGGCGATATGCCCGTGGTGCGCGATGTCTTCGTAGAGCTTCACGTGCATCGAGCCGTACTCGGCCAGCGCATGCATCGTGCGGGTTTCCGTTTCGCTCGGTTCCAGCCAGCGCAGCGGCTCGGGGATGGGTACCTGGTAGACCATGATCTGGTCCGCCTGCAACCGGGTTTCCGGAATGCGGTGGCGCGTCTGGATGATCGTCGCTTCGGTGGTGCGCTCGGTGGTCTGCACGCCGGTCACGCGGCCGAAGAAGCGCCGGATGTTGATGGCGTTCGTGGTGTCGTCGGACCCCTGGTCGATCACCTTGAGCACGTCCTGGCGGCCAATGATCGCGGCGGTCACCTGGATGCCACCGGTGCCCCAGCCATAGGGCAGCGGCATCTCGCGGCTGCCGAACGGCACCTGGTAGCCCGGAATCGCCACGGCCTTCAGCAGTGCGCGGCGCAGCATGCGCTTGGTGGATTCGTCCAGGTAGCCGAAGTTGTAATGCTCGTCGCGCGCGACGGTGGCGGTAGTGTTTGCGGTGGCGGTGCTCATGCCAGCGACTCCTCTTGCGACGGTTGTTGCTCGGTCTGCGCGGCGCCCGCCTGTCCCGGCTCGGCGCGCAGGCGGCGCAGCAGTTCCAGGTTGGCCTGGAAGTCAACGTAGTGCGGCAGCTTCAGATGCTGCACGAAGCCGGATGCTTCGACGTTGTCGCTGTGGTACAGCATGAACTCGATGTCGTTGGCCGGATTGTCGGCCGCTTCGCCAAGCTCTTCGGCACGCATCGCGCGGTCCACCAGCGCCATCGACATCGCCTTGCGCTCGTTGTATCCGAATACCAGCCCATAGCCACGGGTCAGGCGCGGCGCTTCATCGGCATTGCCGGCGAACTGGCTCACCATCTGGCATTCGGTCAGCTCCACTTCGCCAATGGTGACCGCGAAGCCGAGTTCCTCGATAAACATTTCGACTTCGGTGCTGCCATAGCGGATCTCCGCCGCGAATGGGTGCGAATTGCCATAGCCGCGCTGCGTCGAATAGCCCATCGCCAGCAGGAAGCCTTCGTCGGCGCGGGCCAGGTTCTGCAGCCGCGCGGGGCGTTCGGCGGGAAAGGTCAGCGGTTCGCGCGTCAGGTCGGGCGGGGCGGGGTCGCCCGCGGGGATCGTGTCGGCCTCCACCAGCGACTCGGCTTCGAGCAGGCCGGTCACGCGCGGCATGTTCTGCGCCAGCGGTTCGGGCGACGGCTGCATCGGCGTCGGCTCGCGCCCGGCTTCGAGCGTGAAGTCGAGCAGGCGCTGGGTGTAGTCGTACGTCGGACCCAGTACCTGTCCGCCCGGCACGTCCTTGAACGTCGACGAGATACGGCGCTGCAGCTTCATCCTGCCGGTATCCAGCGCCTGCGTGTAACCAAAGCGCGCGAGCGTGGTGCGGTACGCGCGCAGCAGGAAGATGGCTTCGATCTGGTCGCCGGCCGCCTGTTTGAGTGCGAGTGCGGCCAGATGCGGATCGTAGAGCGATCCTTCGGCCATGACGCGCGATACGGCCAGCGGCATCTGTTCGCGGATCTGGGCAAGCGTGATTTCAGGCACCGACGTGTCGCCACGGCGGTAGGCGTCCAGCATCTGGTAGGAATTCAGGATGGCGCGCTCGCCACCCTTGACGGCTACATACATGTCAGTCCTCCACGTGCGTGGTGCGGGTCATGGCGCAAAAGTGTTCGCCGCTGGCCAGCAGCAGGTCCACACCCAGCGGAAAGCGGGCGTTGTTGGCGCGCCAGCTTTGACGGAAGTCGGCGGGCA
Organism: Cupriavidus sp. 291-E7; assembly: GCF_057798835.1. Classification (NCBI taxonomy): domain Bacteria; kingdom Pseudomonadati; phylum Pseudomonadota; class Betaproteobacteria; order Burkholderiales; family Burkholderiaceae; genus Cupriavidus; species Cupriavidus sp. 291-E7. The sequence continues at coordinate 173,453 of NZ_JBYOJV010000010.1, read as the reverse complement.
GGCCGCGTACGCGCAGTGCCTGCGTGGTTTCGATGCCGGGGCCGTGCAGCGTCAGCGCGTCGCCGTCGTGCAGCGAGGCCACTTCGACGATCAGCGTGGCCGAGCGATCGGGATAAGCCGGGAGACCCTGCGCGCAGTCGGCCAGCGCGGGCATGGCGTGGCCAGCGGGCACACACACGAATGTGGCTTCACCGACGCTGTCGACCAGCGGGCATCCGCAATGAAAGCGCAAGAAGGCGCGCGCGGCGGCGGGCGTATCGGCGGGCAGCCAGACGGGTGTGTCCGGATCGGCCAGCGTCAGCAGCAGCGCGGTCAGCGCCGGCGACAGCCCTTCGGGCAGACCGCTTGCAACGGGCAGCGTCTCAAGGCGGCCCGGGTGTGCGAACGCTTCGAGCGTGGCGCGGAAAACAGCCTGCGCGTCATCGACGGGATTGTCGAAGCCGGGCAGCAGGGAGGTTGCGGCGGAGGCAGGGGCTTGCATTGCGTTCTGGGTGGATGACATCAGTCTTCTCCGCGTGCCATCGTGAAGAATTCCACGCGGGTTTGCGCGGCCGTGGCGGCCTGCCGTGCCGCGCGCTCGGTCAGCACCTGCGCCAGCGGCGCGATGACGATGTCCTGCACGCGCTGGTGCCAGGCCGGCTGTTGCAGCAGTGCGTCCAGCACGGCAGCCTGCTCGGCGTGGCGCTGGCCACGTCCCTGCACATACGACACGCCAGCGGTGGCCGCTTCGCCGGGCGTCGCATCCAGCACCACGGCGCAGCGCGTGACCGACATTTCGCCGAGGTTGAACTGTGCGCCCGTGCCGCCGGCGCGGGCACGCACCATCGCCATGCCCGATTCGGGCTTGCGCAGCAGTCGGTAAGCGGGCTTGGCCGCCGCTTCGAACAACCGGGTGTAGGCCGCATCGAGCACGTCCGATTGCGCCAGCGCCAGTACCCGCAGCCACGCGGCACGTGCCGAGTTGGCCTGGTTGGCGATTTCACTCTGCATAATCACCCCTATACGTCTATACGTTTAGATGTAAACTAACACAACACGGCGCTACTAGACCACAGGCACATGAACGTTTCATGACGGGTCGGGGATTTGGTCGGGCACGGCGCGCACGAGCCGGGACTGAGGCACAATCGCACGGCAACCATTAAGGCTTGATGACACAGGGCAGAACGGAAGATGTCTGATCGGGAAGTTGAACGCGGTTCTGGCGTGGCGGTTTGGCGCCAGATTGGCGAGGCGCTGGCGGATGACATCCGCAACAAACTCTATGGCCCCGGCGAGCAGTTGCCGCCCGAGCCGGAACTGGCCACGCGGTTTGCCGTGAATCGCCACACCATCCGCCGTGCGATGGGCGAGCTCGAACTGAGCGGCCTGGTGCGCATCGAGCAGGGCCGCGGCACGTTTGTGCAGGAGCATGCGATCGACTATGCGATCGGACGTCGCACGCGCTTCTCGCAAAACCTGGCCGCGCAGGGCATGCGCGGGCACCTGGAGGTTGTGGACAGCCAGACGCTGCGCGCGCCCGAGATTGCCAAGCATCTGGGCCTGGCGCGCAACGCGGACATTCTTCACATCCAGATGGTGGGCAAGGCGGAAGCCCGCACCATCGACGTGGCCGAGCATTATTTCGACCCCAAGCGGTTTCCGGGCCTGGAGGAAAAGGTGCGCGAGACCGCATCCATCTCTCGCGCGCTGACCCACTATGGCATTGCCGATTACACGCGCAAGTGGTCGCGCATCACGGCCGCCATGCCCAGCGCGCCGGTGGCACGGCTGCTGAACCAGCCGAAGACGCGCCCGGTGTTGCAGGTGGAGGCGCTCAACGTCGATATCGACGGCGTGCCCGTGCAATACAGCATGACCCGCTTCGCCGGGGACTGGGTGCAGCTTACGGTGTCCGACAACGACTGACAGATTTTCCGCGGCCTCGTGAAGCACAGTCGAGGCTGCAACGTCAATTGCCTGGCAGTCATATTGGTCTAGACATCCGTCTGTCATCTGACAGAGCTAACGTAGCCGTCGATCATGTAATTCCATCATGCAAACGACAAATCAATCCTATTCGCTCCCGCTGTGCGGGATTACCGGCCGCCGGGTGCTGGGTGCCGGCGCCGTGGCCCCGGCGACGCTCGGTTTCGAACACGGCAACGTCGCGCAACAGGCGGCCGGTAGCGGCGCCTGCCTGGATGCCGGCGATCTCCTGGTGTTGCCGGGCATTGTCGATATTCACGGCGATGCGTTCGAACGTTCGGTGATGCCGCGTCCCGGCGTCAGCTTTCCGTATGGCACTGCGTTGCTCGACGTGGACCGCCAGTTGCTGGCCAACGGCATCACTACCGAATTCCACGGCGTCACGCTGTCGTGGGAGGGCGGTCTGCGCGGTGAAGCGTATGCGCTGCGCATGTTCGAGGCGCTGTCGCAGCTGCAGCCCATCCTGGGCGCGTCGCACAAGGTGCACCTGCGCTTCGAGGCCTATCACCTGGCCGGCGTCGAAACGGCGCTGCAATGGATGGCGGACGGCCGCGTGAGTTTGCTGGCCATCAACGATCACCTGCCGACGATGGCACGGCGCATGAACGATGAGCGCAAGCTCGCGCAGTACGCGGAGCGCGCCGAATGCGATATGGAAGCGTTCCGTAGTCGCCTTCGTACGGCCAGCCGCCACGCACAGGATGTGCCGGCGGCAGTGGCGAGCCTGATCGCGGCCGCGCGTGCCGCCAATCTGCCGGTGGCGTCGCACGACGATCCCGACGCGGCCACACGCCAGCACTACCATCGCCAGGGCTGCGCCATTGCCGAATTCCCGTTGACCGTTGAAGTGGCCACGCTCGCGCGCCAGATCGGCGACGAAACCGTGTTCGGCGCCCCCAACGTGCTGCGTGGCAAGAGCCACACCGGCGCGCCGAATGCCACGGAAATGATTGCGGCGGGCCTGTGCACGGTGCTCGCTTCCGACTACTACTATCCCGCGCCGCTGCAGGCCGCGTTCAAGCTCGTCCAGCTTGGTATCTGCGGTTTGCCCGAGGCCTGGCACCTGGTCTCGCGCAATCCGGCGCGTGCCGCGGGTCTGCGCGATCGTGGCGTGCTGACGCCGGGCATGCGGGCCGATGCAATCCTGGTGGACGACAGTGTGCCGGGCCTGCCGCGCGTCTGCGGTGCCATCGTCAACGGCGAACTGCGTCATGCCACGGTGGCATTGCCGCTGATCGACCTGGCTGATGAAGGCAGCCTGGCCGCATGAGTCGCGCTGCCAGACCCGCTCATCGTTACGCGATCTACCTTGCGCCGGCCGAGCCGTTCCGCAGTTTCGGCGCCCAGTGGCTGGGCCGCGATGCCGATACGGGCGCCGCTTTGCCGCTGCCGCAAGGCATCGCGCAACGGCCGGTCGCATGGATCGAGGCTCCCGCGCACTATGCGTTGCATGCCACGCTCAAGCCACCGTTCCGGCTGGCCGACGGCACGGATGCGGCCATGCTCGATGGCGCCATGCGCGCGTTCGCGGCGGCACGCCAGCCGTTCGACGCACCGCTGACGCTGCGCGCGCTGCGCGGCTTCCTGGCCTGGTGCCTTGACGATGCGGACGGGCAGGGCGGGCGCCAGATGCACGCGCTGGCCGATGCATGCGTCAGCGAGTTCGACCGCTTCCGCGCGCCGCCGACCGCAGCCGAGATCGCACGCCGCGACCCCGCAAAGCTGAGTCCCGCGCAGCGCCGGCACCTCGATGCCTGGGGTTATCCGTACGTGTTCGATACGTTCACATTCCACATCACGCTGACCGGCATGCTCGACGCGGCCGACGAAGCCGCGGCGTTCGGCATGCTGTCCGCCGCCGGGGGCCGGTTGCTGGAGCGGCCGCTGCACGTCGATGGCATCAGCGTCTACGTGCAGCAGGAAGCTGGCGCCGACTTTGTCGCCGCGCGCCACTATCGCTTCGATGGCTCCACCGTGGACGGTGCCGGCGTGAGCTGCCTTGAAGCATGAGTACCCGACCTGAAACCGACGGCAGCGGCCTGTTCTATGTGATGGGCCCATCCGGCAGTGGCAAGGATTCGCTGCTGAGGGCCCTGCGCGACCGGCTGAAGCCGACCGACCCCGTGGTCATCGCCCATCGCTATATCACGCGCGCCGCCGATGCCAACGAAGCGTCGGTGGCACTGACCGCCGACGAGTTCCATCGCCGCATCGATCACGGCTGCCTGGCCATGCACTGGCAGAGCCACGGCCTGCACTACGGCATAGGAGTGGAGATCGAGCAGTGGCTGGCGCGGGGCCTGAAGGTCATCGTCAATGGCTCGCGCGAATACCTGCCCGATGCCGCTGCACGCTATCCCAAACTCTGCGCGGTGCATGTGCGGGTGAAGCCCGAGGTGTTGGCTGTGAGGTTGCGCAATCGGGGCCGGGAATCGGAAGGCGCGATTGCCAGGCGGCTGGCGCGGGCCACGCAGCCTTTCGACGTGCCTGCGGGCTGCAAGCTGATCGAGATCGACAACAGTGGTGACCTGAAGGATTCGGCTGACGCTTTCGCGAGCCTCGTCACCGGCTGATTGGCCCGCATTCTCCTGCGAACGGGAGCGTGGCCGGGGAATCGTGCCAGCGCATCGATTCCCGGCGCATTCCGCGCAGGATTTCAAAGATCCGTACTGAAGCTGATTCCGTGCTCGGTGAACCCGAGTTGGCGATAGAACTGATGCGCCTGCAGGCGGCGCGCGTTCGACGACAGCATCAGCTTGGCCGCACCGGCCTCGCGCGACAGACGCATTGCTTCGGCCATCATCTGCTTGCCGATCCCGCGGCCGCGAGCGGCGGGTGCTACCACCACCGCTTCCAGAACCGCCTCGGGCCGTCCATCGTGCACCATCACCGGAAACACGAGCAGGCTGAAGGTGGCCATCGGCACGTCGTTGTCATCCACCATCAGATAGCAGCGGTAGTCCGGCAGGCGGCGCATGGCCGCGTACCGTTCGCGCATGGTGGCCAGCGGCAACGGCGTCTCGTCATCCATCGTCGCCAGCAAGGCGGAGAGGTGCAGCAGCTCCGCATCGGAGCCTTGCACCTCCCGCAGCGTCAGTGCGGTATCGACAGCGGTTTCCATTACGCAATACGGGCGCAGCGCGCGGCCATGTCGAGGTAGTGGGACAGCGGCGGCGTGGTCAGGTCGATCACCTTGGCCAGGTCGTCGTAGCGACGCAGACGCACCGCTTCCAGCGCGTGTGGCTTCGCGGCAAAGGTTTCGGCCTGATCGCCGTCGTACACCCCGCCTTGCAATTGCAGGCTGTGCACCGACGCCGGCGACAGCGTGTCGAAGTACTGCGGATCGACCGCGCACAGATAGCGCTTGGCGGCTACGTGCATGCGGATCGGTTCCGTCACCTCGGTGCCAAACAGCCGGGCCAGCGCATCGGCGGCGGCTTCCTGGTGGCGCATGTCGGTGGTGCTGCTTTCCGCCAGCATCAGGTGTCCCACGTCGTGCAGCAGCGCGGCAACGATGAGCGCTTCGCTTTCGCCGGCCTGTTCGGCCAGTTGCGCGCATTGCAGCGCATGGGCGGTCTGGCTGATGGCCTCGCCGCCGTAGTACGCGGTGCCGTGGTCGCGGAACAGCCCGGCGATATGGGGCAGGGTCAGCGCGGTCATACGAGCACCTTGCGGATCTGCGCCGAAATGACGTCGATCGCCACCACGAACAGGATGATGATGATCATGACCGCGCAGGTCTGCGCATACTGGAAGCTGCGGATGATTTCCCACAGCACGGTACCGATGCCGCCGGCACCGACGATGCCGACGACCGAAGCCGAGCGCACGTTCGATTCGAAGCGGTACAGCGCAAAAGACAACCACAGCGGCAGCACCTGCGGGATCACGCCATAGACGATTTCCTCGATCGGGCCGGCGCCGGTGGCGCGCACGCCTTCCACGGGGCGCGGATCGATCGCTTCGACGGCTTCGGCAAACAGCTTTGCCAGCACGCCCATCGTGTGAATCCAGATGGCCAGCACGCCGGCAAACGGGCCCAGGCCCACGGCCACGATGAACAGCATCGCGAACACCATCTCATTGATGGCACGGCATGCGTCCATCACGCGGCGCGCCGGCTGGTAGACCCACACCGGCACGATATTGGCGGAACACAGCAGCCCCAGCGGCACGGCCATGAACACGGCCAGTGCGGTGCCCCACAGCGCGATCTGCACGGTGACCATCATCTCTTCGAGATAGGTCTGCCAGTCACGGAAGTTGGGCGGGAAGAAATCGGCGGCAAACTTGGCCATGTTGCCGGAGTCGCGCAGCAGATCCAGCGGGCGCATGTCGGCGCCTTGCCAGGACATGGCGAGCATGGCCAGCACGACTCCCCAGACCAGCAACACGGAAAGGGATGTGCGCGGCGGCCGTACGGAACTTTGGGGCGAAGGGGGCAGGCCAGGCTTGGCGGTGGCAGTCATGGGAATCCGGGGTAAAGACCTGAAACGATGAAGGCCGGCAACGCCCGCGCGGGCATTGCCGGTCTTAGGTACGGCTTACTGCTGCGTGGTGGTGGCGGCAGCCTTGTCGAGCTCAGCCAGGCGGCGCGTCACGTCGGCCAGCTTCTTTTCCTTGTCGGCGGCGGCCAGCGTGCCGTCCGTCTCGATCTTGGCTTTTTCCTTGGCCAGCTCGATCTGGCGGATCGGCACGAGCTGGGCATCGGTCGACGGACGGAAGCCCTGGTACGTCAGCGCGGCCAGCGTCTGCTTTTCGCGCGCGGCGTCGGCGCCCTTGCCGTAGTTGACGAAGAACGTCTGGATCTTCTTCTTCAGATCCGGCGACAGGTCCTTGCGGTAGACCAGCGGATCGGCCGGGATCAGCGGCGACTTCCACAGCACGCGCACTTCGTCATAGGCGTTCTTGCCGGTGTTGATGCGATAGCGCTCGAAGTTCTCGGTGTTGTTCACGGCCACGTCCACCTGCTTGTTCAGTACCGACAGCAGGTTGGTTTCGTGGTTGCTGATGCGCACCGCCTTGAACAGCGATTTCGGGTCCACCTTGTTGGCGGCCCACAGGTAGTAGCCCGGCACGGCCGTGCCCGACGTCGAGTTCGGATCGCCGGCGCCGTAGGACAGATCCTTGCCGCGCTTGATCACGTCTTCGACCGACTTGAGGTCGCTATCCTTGCGGACGATCAGCAGCGACCAGTAGCCAGGGTTGCCATCCTTGTCGATCACGGAGGCGAACACTTCGCCATTGGCGCGGTCCACGGCTTCCATCGCCGACTTGTTGCCGAACCAGGCGATCTGCACCTTGTTGAAGCGCATGCCTTCGATGATGCCGGCATAGTCCGAGGCGAAGAACGGCTTGACCTGCACGCCGAGCGCCTTGCTCAGGTCGTCGATCACCGGTTGCCAGGCGTTCTTCAGGTTCGACGACGATTCCGTCGAAATGAAACCGATATTCAGGGTCTTGGCGTCCTGGGCGAAGGCGGGCAGTGCAACGACACCCGAGGCCACGACGGCGAGGAAAGTTCTGCGAAGCATCGAAAACTCCGTTTGGAAAGACTGATGGGTAATGCGGTCTGGGTAATGCGGTCTGGGTAAAACTGTCCGGGTACGGCGCTCAGGCGGCGGCCAGGTCCATCCTGACCATGACCGGGGCGGGTACGCCTTCGGCCGATGTCGGCGCGTCGGGCACGCTGTCGTGCAGCAGCTCGTCGGCCTCGGTGCCATACAGGTCGCGCAACATCTTTGGCGTCAGCGCCGCCGACGGGCCGTCGTAGACCACCTTGCCGTTGCGCAGCGCCACCACGCGCGGGCAATAGCGCATCGCCACATCCACCTGATGCAGCGACACCACCACGGCCACCTTGCGGGTGCGGTTGATCTGCGAAAGCAACGTCATCACACGGCGCGACGACTCAGGATCGAGCGATGCGATCGGCTCGTCGGCCAGGATGACGCGGGCGTTTTGCACCAGCGTCCGCGCAATCGCGGCGCGCTGTTGCTGACCACCCGACAACGTCGAGGCGCGCTGAAACGCATAGTCGTCTATACCAACCTGGGCCAAGGCATCAAGACCGGCTTGGACTTCATCCGCCTTGAAAAAGCGGATCAGGCTGCGCCACTTGGGCACGCGGGTCAGCATGCCGACCAGCACGTTGGTGATGACCGGCAGGCGGCCCACCAGGTTGAACTGCTGAAATACGAAACCAATCTCCGCGCGTACCTTGCGGATATCGCGCGCCAGACGACCGTTGCGCTGCACCGTGCGGCCGTTGACGAGAATCTCGCCAGAACCGGCGTCACCAGCGACAAAGCCGGCCATATGGCGCAGCAGCGTCGATTTGCCCGAGCCCGAGGCGCCCAGCAGGGCAACCATCTCGCCGGGGGCGATGTGCAGCGTGACGTCGTCAAGCGCCTTGCGGTCCGCGCGGAACGACTTGCTCAGGCCGCGGACTTCGATTGCATGCGTCATGTCGACTCCCTTGCTTGAATGACTTGCGCATTCTGGCGAGGGTGGATGACAGAACGATGACTTTAGGCAGAGGTTTTCCGATGTTCGGACAGGGGTGCGCGATGGAGCGCAGCGGGAGGGAGGGCGCTGAAATCGATTTCAGGCGACGGTTTCCCCTCCCGCGGCGGGGAGGGGCAAGGCAACCGTTACATCAGGATGATGTCGTACTGTTCCTGGTGGAACGTCGATTCCACCTGCAGCGAGATGGGCTTGCCGATGAAGTCGCCGAGCATCGCCAGGTGCTGGCTTTCTTCCTCAAGGAACAGATCGATGACTTCCTGCGAGGCAAGGATGCGGAACTCGCGCGGATTGAACTGCCGCGACTCGCGCATGATTTCGCGCAGGATGTCGTAGCAGATCGTGCGGGCGGTCTTGACCTGGCCCTTGCCGGTGCAGACCGGGCACTGCTCGCACAGCACGTGTGCCAGCGATTCGCGCGTGCGCTTGCGCGTCATCTCCACCAGTCCGAGCTGCGAAAAACCATTCACCGTGATGCGTGTGCGATCTCGTGACAGCGCGCGCTTCAGTTCCGAGAGCACCGCATCGCGGTGCTCCAGGTTCTCCATGTCGATGAAGTCGATGATGATGATGCCGCCCAGGTTGCGCAGGCGCAGCTGGCGCGCGATGGTGTGCGCGGCTTCGAGGTTGGTCTTGAAGATCGTGTCGTCGAAATTGCGCGCGCCGACGTAACCGCCCGTGTTGACGTCGATCGTCGTCATCGCTTCGGTCTGGTCGATCATCAGGTAGCCGCCGGACTTCAGGTCCACGCGGCGCGACAGCGCTTTTTCGATCTCCGCGTCGATATTGAAGAGGTCGAAGATCGGACGTTCGCCGGTGTAGTGCGACAGACGCGGCAGCACCGCCGGCGTGTATTCCTGCGCAAACTCCACGAGCTTCACGAAGTTCTCGCGCGAGTCCACCTGGATCACGCCCGTGGCGTCATTGATGAAGTCGCGCAGCACGCGCTGGGCAAGGTTCAGATCCTGATAGAGCAGGCTGGGTGCCGGCAGCGTGGTGGAGTTCTGACGAATCGACGCCCAGATCTTGCGCAGGTAGGCGATGTCGTTGCCCAGTTCCTCGTCGCTGGCTTCCTCGGCGATCGTGCGCACGATAAAGCCGCCGCGCTCGTCCTTCGGCACCAGGCCCTGCACACGGCTGCGCAGGGCTTCGCGGTCCACTTCACCTTCGATACGCTGGGAAATGCCGATGTGCGGGTCCTGAGGCAGGTAGACCAGCGTGCGTCCGGCAATGCTGACCTGTGTGGAGAGCCGCGCCCCCTTGGTGCCGATCGGGTCCTTGATCACCTGCACCATCAGCGCCTGGCCTTCGAACAGTGTCTTTTCGATGGCGACGTGGTTGTTCTTTTCGTTGCCGTCGCGCGGATGCCAGATGTCGGCCACGTGCAGGAACGCCGCGCGTTCCAGGCCCACATCGATGAATGCCGACTGCATGCCCGGCAGCACGCGCACGACCTTGCCCAGATAGATATTGCCGACCAGGCCGCGCGTGAGCGTGCGTTCGACGTGCAGTTCCTGCACGGCCGCCTGCTGCACGATGGCCACGCGGGTTTCTTGCGGGGTGATATTGACGAGGATGTCTTCGGTCATAGCGGTAGATGCCGTCGCCGGTATGCCGGCGCTTGTTGTTGTCGCCCGGCGTGCCCGGGCATTGACCCCTGCACCCTCGGATCGGACGGCGCAAACGGGGCGGGTCAGAAGCGCAGACCGGCCTCGCGCAGCAGTGCCGCCGTCTCGAACAAGGGCAGGCCCATGATACCCGAATAGCTACCGTCGATCCGCTCCACGAACTCGGCGGCGCGCCCCTGGATGCCGTAGGCGCCGGCCTTGCCCAGCGGCTCGCCACTGGCAACGTAGCGGTCAATCTCGGCGGTACCCATCTTGCGGAATGTGACGTGCGAGATCGACAGCGCATGACGTTGGCCCAGCGGCGACACCACGGTCACCGCCGTCAGCACGCGGTGCGTGGTGCCGGACAGATCGGCCAGCATGCGCGCCGCATCGGCGCCGTCGGCGGGTTTACCCAGGATGTCGCCGCCCCGGCAGACCGTGGTGTCGGAAGTCAGGATCGGGGCCTCGGGCAAGCCGCGCCGGATACGGCGCTGCAGGGCGGCATCGGCCTTGAGCGCGCAGACGCGCTGCACATAGGCGTCGGGTGACTCACCGGGCAGCACCGCTTCAAGCGACTCGGCATCTTCGCCGGCATCGGCGAGCAGCAGTTCGTATTGCACGCCAAGTTGCGTCAGCAGTTCGCGGCGGCGTGGGGACTGGGAGGCGAGATAGAGGATGGAGGTCACGGGAATCGGGGCCAGCAGTTGTTGGCGACGATTGTACTGGCTCAGGAACGGTCCCCGCCCCGCATTGTGGGAGCGCGGCAACCCAGGACGGACTCAGGCGCGGTGGTACGGATGGTTCTGGGTGACCGACCAGGCCCGATACAGCTGCTCGGCCAGCAGCACGCGCACCATGCCGTGCGGCAGGGTCAGGCTGGAAAGTCGCACCAGCGTCTGGGCACGCGCCTTGAGCGCGGGGTCGAGTCCGTCGGCACCGCCAATCAGGAAGGCGACATCGCCGCCTTCGCGCTGCCAGCCAGTCAATTGCTCGGATAGCTGGACCGTGGTCCAGTCCTTGCCGCGCTCGTCGAGCGCGATGATGCGCAGCTGCTTCGACAGCGAACCTAGCACGGCCTCGATGCGTGCAGCTTCGCGCTGCATGACCGTGGCGGCGTTGTTGCTCGAAGAGCGGGCCTCCGGCTTGACTTCGCGTAGTTCAATGCGCAGTTCGGGCGGCATCCGCTTGGCGTACTCCGCAAAGCCGGACTCGATCCACGCGGGCATTTTGTGGCCGACGGCCACGATCACGAGTTGCATGTGAAATGCCCGGTGGTCAGTGCTTCAGCCGGCGATCAGGCAGAGCGCGTGGTGCGCTTGCGCGGTGCGGTCGTCTTGGCGGCGGTCTTGGTGGCCGCCGTCTTGCGCGCCGGTGCCTTGGTGGCGGTCTTGGTGGCGGTGCCGGCAGCCGTCTTGCGTGCCGGTGCCTTGCCAGCCGTACCGGCAGCGGTCTTGCGGGCCGGCGCCTTGGCGGCGGTACCCGTCGACGTCTTGCGTGCGGTGGTGGTCTTGCGCGCCGGGGCCTTGGCGGCCGTTCCGGCGCTGCTGGTCTTGCGTACCGGCTTGCGGATCGTGGCGATGGCGTCCGGGTCGGTGTCCTCGTGGCCCATCGGCGGCGACGGCTCCTTCATGCCTTCGGGCAGGCGGGCCAGTGCCGGACGCAGGTTCGTCGCGCGACGCACGCGCGGTGCCGGTTCCGCATCCTCGTCGTCATCCATCGGCTCGCTGGCCTTGGCCAGGCCCTTGGTGGCGGCCAGCTTCACGCGAACCGGCTTGTCACCCCAGATTTCTTCGAGGTTGTAGTACTGGCGCAGTTGCGGTTGCAGGATATGCACCACGGCGTCGCCGCAGTCCACCAGCACCCATTCGCCAGTCTCCAGGCCTTCCACGGCCACGATATGGCCGCCGGCATCCTTGACCGTGTCCCGAACCGACGCCGCCAGCGCCTTGGTCTGGCGGTTCGAATTGCCGCTGGCGATCACCACCCGGTCGAACAGTTCGGTCAGGTGAGTGGTGTCGAACACCTTGATGTCCTGCGCCTTCACATCCTCGAGTCCGTCGACGATCGCGCGCTGCAGTTTACGAATATCCATGGTGTCTTTCTTGTTCAGCTTCATTCGGGTAGGGTGCGCGTCGGCTCAGGGGTGCTGATACAACCCGTGACGCGCGATGTAGTGTGCCACGCCGGCTGGCAGTCGGTCATCCGTCTGGTCCGGCAACAGGCCATCGGCCAGGTGTTCGCGCAGGCCGGTGGACGACAGGTCGACGGCGAGCGTCTGGTCGATCCACATATGTCCGGAGGGCGAGCATTGTATCAGGTGCGTGTCCGCCAGGCGCTCGTGCATGGCAGCAAGTACCGGACCTTCGAGTTCGTCCAGGTGGAAACCGGGGCGCGTGGCGATGCACAGGTGCACATGTTCGAACAACGCCTCCCAGCCATGCCACGTGTGCAGGCGCAGCAACTGGTCGGCGCCCATCAGCCACGCCATCGACGTGTCGGGGCCGTATTCGTCGCGCAGCTGGCGCACGGTGTCGATCGTATAGCTGGGGCCGTCCCGGTCCACCTCCATGCGGCTCACGCGCACCTTGGCGCGGCCGGGCTCCAGCGAGGACGCCGCCAGCTCGGTCATGGCAAAGCGGTCCGCGGCCGGCGTCACCTGGTCGCCTTTTTGCCACGAATGCCCGGTGGGAATCCAGACCAGCTCGTCGAGGTCCAGGTGGTCGATGCAGAGCTGCGCCAGCGCAACGTGGCCGCGATGCGGCGGGTCAAAGGTGCCGCCAAGGATACCCAGGCGGTAGGGGCGGTTGCTGTCGGCTTGGGCGGGGGCGGGTGTGGCTTCAGTCATCAGTCTCAGGCCCACGCGCGCGCCGGCAGAAAATCGGTGTAGAGCGCCGCTTCGGGGGTGCCCGGCTCGGGCTGCCAGTCATAGCGCCAGTTTGCCTGCGGCGGCATCGACATCAGGATCGATTCCGCGCGGCCGCCCGATTGCAGGCCGAACAGGGTGCCACGGTCAAACACCAGATTGAATTCGACATAGCGGCCACGGCGATAGGCCTGGAAGTCCCGTTCGCGCTCGCCATAGGCCGCGTCCTTGCGGGCGTTCAGGATCGGCAGGTAGGCATCCAGGAACGCATCGCCCACCGAGCGCATCATCGCAAAGCTCGTGTCGAAGCCCGGTGCCGAGAAATCGTCAAAGAAGATGCCACCGATACCGCGCGCCTCGCCGCGATGCTTGAGGACGAAATACTCGTCGCACCACTGCTTGAAGCGCGGATACAGATCATCGCCAAACGGTTGCAGCGAAGCCTTGCAAGTGCGGTGGAAATGCGCGCAGTCGTCGGCGTTGCCGTAGTAGGGCGTCAGGTCCATGCCGCCGCCAAACCACCAGACTGGCTCCGCGTCCGGCTTTACGGCGATGAAACAGCGCACGTTCATATGGACGGTTGGCACGTGCGGGTTGCGCGGATGGAAAACCAGCGACACGCCCATTGCCTCGAAGCTGCGCCCGGCCAGTTCGGGCCGGTTGGCGCTGGCCGATGGCGGCAGCGTGTCCCCGCGCACGTGCGAGAAGCCCACGCCAGCGCGCTCCATCACCGAGCCGCCTTCCAGAATGCGAGTGCGGCCGCTGCCACGCAGGCGTTCGGTGGGCGGTTTCTCCCAGCTATCGGTCAGAAACGCCTGGCCGTCGACGGCGGCAATGGCGTCGGTGATGCGGTCTTGCAGGCCGAGCAGATAGTCACGGACTGCCTGGGAATCGATCATGATGGGCGGGTGAGTGTGGCCGGTGCAACGACGGCCGGGCGGGGCCGGCCGTCATCGCGGTGTCATGATTGTAGCGGCTGGACCCACCCCACGGGGCGTGGGGGGAATCCTTGGCTGGGCCGGCTTAGCGCTTGATGGCGCGGTAGCCGATGTCGGTGCGGAACTGCATGCCATCGAAGCGGATCTGCTCCACGGCGGCATAGGCGTTCTTCTGCGCGGCCTTGACCGTGTCGGCCAGGCCCACCACGCACAGCACGCGACCGCCGGACGTGCGCAGCGTGCCGTCCTGCAGCGTGGTGCCGGCATGGAACGTCACGGCATCGTCGGTCTCGGCGGGGATGCCAGTGATGGCGTCACCCTTGCGCGGGTTTTCCGGATAGTCGTAAGCGGCCATGACCACGCCCAGTGCGGTGCGGCGGTCCCAGTCCAGCTCGATCTGGTCCAGCTTGCCATCGACGGCGGCTTCCATCACATCGACCAGGTCCGTCTTCAGGCGCGCCATGATCGGCTGCGTTTCCGGATCGCCCATGCGGCAGTTGAATTCCAGCGTCTTCGGGTTGCCTTCCTTGTCGATCATCAGGCCGGCGTAGAGGAAGCCCGTGAACGGGATGCCGTCCTTTTCCATGCCGCGCACGGTCGGCAGGATGATCTCGCGCAGCGCGCGCGCGTGCAGGGCCGGCGTCACCACCGGGGCCGGCGAATAGGCGCCCATGCCACCCGTGTTGGGGCCGGCGTCGGCGTCCAGCAGGCGCTTGTGGTCCTGGCTCGTGGCCAGGGCCAGCACGTTCTTGCCATCCACCATGACGATGAAGCTCGCTTCCTCGCCTTCCAGGAATTCCTCGATCACCACGCGGGCGCCGGCATCGCCAAGCTTGTTGTCGGCCAGCATCATGTCCACGGCGCCGTGGGCTTCTTCCAGCGTCATCGCCACCACCACGCCCTTGCCGGCGGCCAGGCCGTCGGCCTTGATCACGATCGGCGCGCCTTGTGCGTCGATATAGGCGTGGGCGCCCGCCGCGTCCGAGAACGTCTGGTAGTAGGCGGTCGGGATGCCGTGGCGATGCATGAACGCCTTGGCGAAATCCTTCGACGATTCCAGCTGCGCGGCAGCCTTGGTCGGTCCGAAGATGCGCAGGCCTCGGGCACGGAACACGTCGACGATGCCGGCGGCCAGCGGGGCCTCGGGGCCGACCACGGTGAAGGCCACGCCTTCGCGCTCCACGAAGGCGGCCAGCACTTCAGGATCGGTCAGCGGCACGTTCTGCAGGCGCTTGTCGAGCGCCGTGCCACCGTTGCCCGGCGCCACGTAGACGACCTGCACCTTGGGCGACTGGGCCAATTTCCAGGCCAGTGCGTGCTCACGCCCACCGGAACCGACAACCAAAACTTTCATGATCCACTGCCAGAAAAGAAACGCATGCGAAAAGCGGCAGCTGGACTGGATCCGGGCTGCCGCCGATGGGGCGCGGCGTGAGGATTTACTCCTCGATTACCGCATTGGTGAAGACTTCCTGTACGTCGTCCAGGTTTTCCAGCGCGTCCAGCAGCTTCTGCATCTTGACGGCGTCATCGCCGGTGAAACTGATCTCGTTCTGCGGCTTCATCACCACGTCGGCCACTTCAGCCTTGAACCCGGCCGCTTCCAGCGCGGCCTTGACCGCGCCGAAATCGTTGGGAGGGCTGGTGACTTCAATCGAACCGTCGTCGTTGGTGACCACGTCATCGGCGCCGGCTTCGAGCGCCGCATCCATGAGCTTGTCCTCGGGCGTTTCCGGCGCGAACAGGAACTGGCCGCAATGCGTGAACATGAACGCCACCGAGCCTTCGGTGCCCATGTTGCCGCCATGCTTCGAGAATGCGTGGCGCACTTCGGCCACGGTACGCGTGCGGTTGTCGGTCAGGCAGTCGACGATGATCGCGGCGCCCGCCAGGCCGTAGCCTTCGTAGCGGATTTCTTCGTAGTTGGCGCCTTCCAGGCCACCCACGCCACGCTGGATCGCGCGCTGGATGTTGTCCTTGGGCATGTTGGCGTCCATCGCCTTTTCCATTGCCAGGCGCAGGCGCGGGTTCGAATCGATGTCACCGCCGCCCAGCTTGGCGGCAACGGTGATTTCCTTGATCAGGCGTGTCCAGATCTTGCCGCGCTTGGCGTCGGCAGCGGCTTTCTTGTGTTTGATGTTGGCCCATTTGGAATGACCGGCCATGTTTCTCTCCGAATCGGAAAACGTATCGTGCGGTGTGGCAAGCCCGGCGGCATTGCGCCGGCGGGAGCCGGAATCAATGGGTCCATCAAGGGTTTTTGTGACAAATCCTGACGATCCGGCGGCCACGCCATGTGATTGATGTGCCAATCTGCTGGCTATAATCAGCGCAGGATTTTATCACGCGCCCCTGTTGAACCGCAGTGCCATGTATGGATTGTTGCCCCGTGTGTGCGCCTGTTTTGCTTGCCTTGACCACCGATAGAAGAGACCCGACATGGCCGAACCGATCCTCATCGCCAAAAATGCCGACCGCGAGCTGGTGCTGTTGCCCGAGATGGGCAACCGCCACGGCCTGATCACGGGAGCCACCGGCACCGGCAAGACCGTGACGCTGCAAACGCTGGCCCAGGGCTTCTCGCGGCTGGGCGTGCCGGTGTTCATGGCCGACGTCAAAGGTGATCTGACCGGCATTTCCCAGGCTGGTCAGGCATCGGACAAGCTCAAGGCCCGCCTGGCGGAACATGGCCTGCCCGAGCCGGTCTGGGGTGCCTGCCCGACCACGCTCTGGGATGTTTTCGGTGAAAAGGGCCACCCGGTACGGGCCACGGTCTCGCATATGGGGCCGCTGCTGCTGTCGCGCATGCTGGAGCTGAACGACACCCAGCAGGGCGTGCTGAATCTGGTCTTTCGCATTGCCGACGCCAACGGGCTGTTGCTGCTCGATGCGAAGGATTTGCGCGCGATGCTGCAATACGTCGGCGATAACGCCAGCCAGTTCACCACCGAGTACGGCAATATCTCCGCCGCCTCGATCGGTGCCATCCAGCGCGGGCTGGTGGCGCTGGAATCGCAGGGCGCGGACAAGTTCTTCGGCGAGCCGATGCTGAACCTGGAAGACTTCATCCAGACGGAAAAGGGCCAGGGGGTGATCAACATCCTCGCCGCCGACAAGCTGATGAACGCGCCGCGCCTGTATGCGACGTTCCTGCTCTGGATGCTGTCCGAACTGTTCGAGAAGCTGCCCGAAGCCGGTGACCTCGACAAGCCCAAGCTCGTGTTCTTCTTCGACGAGGCGCACCTGCTGTTCAACGATGCGCCCAAGGCGCTGCTCGACAAGATCGAGCAGGTCGTGCGCCTGGTGCGTTCCAAGGGCGTTGGCGTGTACTTCGTCACGCAGAATCCGATCGATATCCCGGACACGGTGCTGGGCCAGCTGGGCAACCGGGTGCAGCATGCGTTGCGCGCCTTCACGCCGCGCGACCAGAAGGCGGTCAAGGTGGCGGCCACGACGATGCGCGCGAATCCCAAGCTCGATGTGGAGCAGGTCATCGGCGAGCTTGGCGTGGGCGAGGCGCTGGTGTCGTGCCTCGATGCCAAGGGCACGCCCGGCGTGACCGAGCGCGCCTGGGTGCTGGCGCCGGGCAGCCGGATCGGACCGATCAACGACGACGAGCGCAAGGCGCTGATCGCCAATTCGTTGGTGGCCGGCACCTATGAAAAAACGATCGACCGCGAATCGGCCTACGAAAAACTGCGCGGCGGCGTGGCGGAAGCCACCAATGGCGCGCCGGCTGATGCGAAGGCGCCGAAGCCCGGCGGCGCTGCCGAGCCCGAAGGCGGCGGCTGGGTGGGGGACGTCTGGGGCTCACTCACGCGCGGCACGGGCAAGACCGGGCGCGGCGATTCGATCCTGGAATCGGTGGCCAAATCGGCGGCACGCACGGTTGGATCGCAGGTTGGGCGTGAACTGATTCGCGGCGTGCTCGGGAGCCTGCTGGGCGGCGGCAAGCGCAAATAGACGCGCGAACGTGCGCTGGAAAAGAAAAACGCCCGCGAACGGGCGTTTTTTCATTGCGGGCTGACAGATCAATCCAAACCGCGCTGCGCGGCTTCCGCATCCTCGCGCGCCTTGCGGGCGAACAGGCAGGTATAAAACGCTGCCATGCCGATGATGAATGCGATGACCGCCAGGCTGGCCAGTCCGGTCGATGTGGATAGCAGAATCTTCAGGGCTTCCATGTGGGGTGACTCCTTGCTTGAATAGCGCGCAATACGGCTATCCAGTGTGGAAGAGTCAACCCCGGCAAACATTGAGGCACGTCAAGCGCCTCGGCCAATTCAGATTAGTTCTTGGTGCCGAACAGGCGGTCGCCCGCGTCGCCCAGACCCGGCACGATATAGGCGTGCTCGTCGAGATGGCTGTCCAGGGACGCCACAAAGAGCTTCACGCCCGGATGCGCTTTCTGGAACACATCCACGCCCTCCGGCGCGGCAACGAGCGCCACGAATGTGATGGCTTCGTCCGGCACGCCGCGGCGCTTGAGCACATCCACCGCATGCGCGGCCGAATAGCCCGTGGCCACCATCGGATCGCACAGGATGAACGAGCGGTCTTCCACGTCCGGCAGGCGCACCAGATATTCCACCGGGCGGTGCTGGTCGTCGCGGTACACGCCGATATGACCGATGCGCGCCGACGGGATCAGCTCCACCAGCCCGTCGCTCATGCCCACGCCGGCGCGCAGCACGGGCACGATCGTCAGCTTCTTTCCGGCGATGACGGGAGCATCCAGCGCCACCAGCGGCGATTCGATGCGGCGCGTGGTCAGCGGCAGGTTGCGGGTGATCTCATAGCCCATCAGCAGCGTGATTTCGCGCAGCAGCTCGCGGAACGTGCGCGTCGACGTTTCCTTGTCGCGCATGTGCGAGAGCTTGTGCTGAATCAGCGGGTGATCGAGGATGAAGAGGTTGGGAAAGCGGGGATCCTGTGTCATGGCGGGCTCGGCGAATACGGGAAGGGCCTTCCTGAAAGCGGAAAGGCCCGATGCAGCGCGATTGTAATGGATGCGCGCCGGCCGCTGCGAGCCTGCCCCGTCAACAGTCCGCCGCTCAGTCCACGGTGATGGCCGCGGATTTGGCCACTTTGCCGAAACGTTCGTACTCGCTTTGCGTCAACGTCTGAAGTTCCGCCGCGCTCGACCCCTTCGGGTTGAAACCGGCCTGGGCCAGCTTGTCGCGCACATCGGTCCGGGCCAGTGCCTCGACGAACGCCGCATTGAGCGCCTGCACCACCGGAGCGGGCAGGTTGGCCGGGCCATAGACGCCAAACCACGGTTCCACGGCATAGCCCGGCAGGCCCGCCTCGGCCAGCGTGGGCACATTCGGCAGCGACGGCGCCCGGGTCTTGCCGGCCACGGCCAGTGCGCGGAGCTTGCCCGCCTGGATATGCGGCAGCGACGCGGGCAGGTTGTCGAACATCACCTGGATGTGGCCGCCCAGCATGTCGTTGATGGCCGGGCTGCTGCCCTTGTAGGGCACATGGACCAGCCCCGTCTGCGTCATCTGCGAGAACATCGCCCCGGCCAGATGCATCGACGTGCCCGTGCCGGCGGTGGCGTAGGTCAGGCCCGGATGCGCCTTGGCATAGGCAATCAGTTCGCCCACGGTCTTGACGGGCAGGTCATTGCTGACTTCGAGCACGATTGTCGACGTGCCGAGCAGGCTGATGGCAGTGAAGTCGCGGCGCGGATCGAACGGCACGTGCTTGTAGATGTGCGGGTTGAGCGCGTTCGTCGAAATGGCGCCGAAGCCGATCGTGTACCCGTCCGCGGGCGCCTTGGCCACGGCTTCCATGCCGATGTTGCCGCCAGCCCCCGGGCGGTTCTCGACCACTACTGGCTGGCCCAGTTTCTCGGCCACGCGCTGACCGACGGTGCGCGCCACGAGGTCGGTGGTGCCACCCGCCGCGTACGGCACGATGAAGCGGATCGGCTTGCCCGGATAGGTATCGGCAGCGTGGACGGCCGGCGCCGTCAGCAGGGCGGCAACGGATGCCGCGGCGAACGTCAGGAAGGCGCGCCGTGGCGCGGCGATGCGATGAAACGGCATGGCTCGGGAGTCTCCGGAATATTGTTATCGTGCCCGCCTGCACCGTGGCGGTGCGAGGTCCGGCGCGGGCCATTGTATGGGAAAGCAGGCAATACCGCCGGGGCGGGAACGCCCGCGCCTTTTGACATACAATCGCCGGGTTGCGCCGTGCCGGTGAATCCGGCCTGGCGCCCCGATTCCCGCGTCCCCGTGCCAGCCTCCCAGAAGTCCCTTTCCCAGTCCGCCGAAGTGCCAGTCGCGCAGCGCGTCGGACTCGCCACCGCGGCCATCGGCGCCGTTCTGTTTTCCGCCAAGGCCATCGTGGCCAAGCTCATGTACCGCTATAGCGTGGATGCCGTGATGGTCATCACGCTGCGCATGCTGTTTGCCGTGCCGTTGTTCATGGCCATTGGCTGGTGGCAGGCGCGCAAGCTGCCGGCGCTGTCATGGGCCGACCGTGGCCGAGTGGTGTTCCTGGGCTTCATCGGCTACTACCTGTCGAGCTTTCTGGATTTCCTGGGACTGCAATACATCACTGCCGGGCTGGAGCGGCTGATCCTGTTCCTGACGCCGTCGTTCGTGCTGCTGTTTACCGCGCTGGGATTTCGCCGGCAGATTCATTCCCGCCAGTGGATTTCGCTGGCGCTGGCCTATGCGGGCATCGTGCTGGTGTTCGCGCACGACCTGGACGTCAGCGGCAACCAGGTGTGGCTCGGCGGCGCGCTGGTGCTGGCCAGCGCGTTGTCGTATGGTGTGTACCTGATTCTGAGCGGCGAACTGGTCCAGCGTGTGGGATCGTTGCGGCTGGTGGCCTATGCGATGTGCGTCTCCACGCTGTGCTGCGTGATCCAGTACGTCGTGCTGGGCCGGCCGCTGGCAGACCTGGCGCAGCAGCCGGCGCCGGTGTTGTGGCTGTCGGTGGTCAACGCGGTGCTGTGCACGGTGCTGCCGGTATCGCTGACGATGATTGCCGTGGCGCGCATTGGCGCGCCGATGGCGTCGCAGGCCGGCATGATCGGCCCCGTGTCGACGCTGGCGCTGGCGTTCTGGCTGCTCGGTGAACCTGTCACCGGTGCGCAGCTCGCTGGCAGTGCATTAGTGCTCGGCGGCATGTATCTGCTGTCGAGCCGGAAAGCCTGACAAATCTGGATTCGAACAGAGTCAACCAAGGAAGGAGAGAGAAGCCATGGATTTTGGACTGCGCGGTAAGCATGCGCTGGTGTGCGGTGCCAGCAAGGGGCTAGGTTTGGCGTGTGCCGACGCGCTCGCGGCCGAAGGCGTCGACGTGGTGATCGTGGCGCGTGGCGCCGAGGCGCTGGAGAAGGCTGCCGCCGACCTGCGCGCGCGCTATGGCCGTCGCGTGATTGCCGTGGCCACCGACATCACCACGCCCGAAGGCCGCAAGCTGGCGCTCGACGCCGTGGCCAAGCTCGGTGATCTGGACATCCTCGTGAACAACGCGGGCGGCCCGCCGCCGGGCAACTTCCGCGACTGGGGCCGCGACGAGTGGCTTGCCGCGCTCGACGCCAACATGCTGACGCCGATCGAGCTGATCAAGGCGACCATCGACGGCATGATCGCGCGCCGCTGGGGCCGCATCGTCAACATCACAAGCGGCGCCGTGAAGGCGCCGATCGACGTGCTGGGCCTCTCGAACGGCGCCCGTTCGGGCCTGACCGGTTTCGTGGCCGGTCTGGCACGCGAAGTGGCACAGCATGGCGTGACCGTGAACAACCTGCTGCCGGGACCGTTCGACACCGACCGTCTGAAGAAGACGATGGAAGGCGGCGCCCAGAAGGCTGGTATCAGCATCGAGGAAATGGCCAAGCGTCGTGCGGCCGCCAACCCGTCGCGCCGCTTCGGCGAGCCGGCCGAGTTTGGCGCCACCTGCGCGTTCCTGTGCAGCAAGCAGGCCGCCTTCATGACGGGCCAGAACGTGCTGCTGGACGGCGGCGCCTTCCCGGGGACGTTCTGATGGGTAACTCGGAAACCGTGCAGGAATCCAGGCCGCGTATCGCCCTGATCGCGCACGATCACAAGAAGGACGACATCGTGGCCTTTGCCGGCCGCCATCGAGACTTCCTGGCGCGCTGCGACCTGCTGGCCACTGGCACCACGGGTGGCCGCATCGCGGCCGAGGTCGGGCTGGAGGTGACCCGCATGCTGTCCGGCCCGTGGGGCGGCGACCTGCAGATCGGCGCGCTGCTGGCCGAGGGCAAGGTCACCGCAGTGATTTTCCTGCGTGACCCGATGACGCCGCAGCCGCATGAACCGGACATCAACGCGCTGGTACGCGCGTGCGACGTTCACAACGTGCCGTGCGCCACCAACCTGGCCACGGCCGAGTTGCTGGTCGTGGAACTGGCGCGGCACTGCTTCGAGCCGAAGTCCTGAGCCGTCGTCACGCGAGGGCATAAAAAAACCGCTGCTTCGGCAGCGGTTTTGTTTTGACGGCCCGTTCCTGAGAGGGGCGGCGTCAGCGCGGCCTGACCGTGGTGGCAGTGGCGCGCATTTCCGCCTGGCGCAGGATGTGCGGCGGCAGACGCTTCAGAATCAGGTGAACGGCCAGCGGAATGATCACGACGTCGTCCACGATGCCGAGTCCGGCGATCACATCCGGGATCAGGTCGATCGGCGAGATGGCGTAGAACAGCAGGCCGAACGCGGCGGGCTTGAGCCAGGGCGGCGCATCGGGGTGGCGCAGCGCGTACCAGAACAACCGGCCATCGCGCCGCACCAGCGTCCAGAGGGCAGAAAATCGCTTCCACATGATAGGCCTCCTTGGTCACACGTTCAGGGGGTATGAGCAAGTAGCTTGGGCCGATGGAAGGGGTTTCAAGTTCCTGATGGATGGGCGGGTTTGCTCCCCTGGCCCGCGGCGCGGGGCAGGGGAGCCGTCTTGCGGCACGGCGGACGTCGATCAGCCCGGTACGTTGCCTTCCACGCCTTCGACGTAGAACTTCACGTTGTGCAGGAAGGCGTCGTCGGCCACCTGGTTGCCGGCGACCTGTTCCTTGCCGGCGTTGTCCTTGATCGGACCCTTCCAGATCGGCGCGCTGCCGTCGACGATGCCCTTCTTGCGCTCTTCGACCAGTGCCTTGACGTCATCCGGCACCACGGCGTTGAAGCCCTTCAGGTCGATCATGCCTTCCTTGAGGCCCCACCAGATGGTGCTGTTCTTCCACTGGTTGTTGAGTACGTCTTCCACCACCTTGTTGTAGTAGACGCCCCACGAGATCACCGAGGCGGCCAGATGGGCCTTCTCGCCGAACTTGCTCATGTCGCTGTCCCAGCCGAACGCGTAGACGCCTTTTTCCTGCGCGGTCTGCACCACGGCGGCGGAGTCGGTGTTCTGCATCAGCATGTCCACGCCCTGGCCGATCAGCGTCGTGGCGGCTTCACGTTCCTTGCCCGGATCGAACCACTTGTTGACCCACACGACCTTGACCGTCGCCTTGGGGTTCACCGAGCGCGCGCCCAGCGTGAACGAGTCGATGTTGCGGATCACCTCGGGAATCGGTACAGAGGCCACCACGCCCATCTTGCCGGTCTTGCTCATCTTGCCGGCCACCACGCCCGCCAGGTACGCGCCTTCATAGGTGCGCACGTCGTACTGGGCGAGGTTGTCGGCGGTCTTGAAGCCGGTGGCGTGCTCGAACTTCACGTCCGGGAATTCGCGGGCCACTTTCAGCATCGACTCCATGTAGCCGAACGTGGTGCCGAAGATCAGCTTGTTGCCCTGGCTGGCCAGGTCGCGGAACACGCGCTCGGCATCGGCGGCGGACTCGGGCACGTTCTCCACGAACGTAGTCTTGACCTTGTCGCCAAACTTGGCTTCCACGGCCTTGCGGCCCGTGTCGTGCGCGTACGTCCAGCCGGCGTCGCCCACCGGCCCGATGTAGACGAAGGCCACCTTCAGCGGCTCGCTGGCCGCGGCAGCCGGGGCCGAAGCGGCGCCAGTCTCCGCGGGCTTGTCGGCTTCCTTCTTGCCGCAGCCGGCCAGGGCCAGCACGGCGGTGGCGGCCAGGGCCGCCAGCGTGGTCCTGCGTGTCACGATCATCGATCTCTCCTTGTTAAGACGTCTTCTGTCTTCTGTGATGTGGTTTGACTTCGGATACTGCTTTTTTCTTATGAATGCTTCGGTGATGCGATACGGGTGTGCTCAGGCGTTGCCAGGGCGGAACGGCTTGCCCAGCGATGCGGGCATGTTCAGGCGAATCCAGGCCGGATTGCGTGAAATCAGTGCCAGCACGACGATCGTGGCGGCGTACGGCAGCATCGACAGGAACTGCGACGGCACCGATACGCCAACACCCTGCAAGTAGAACTGCAGAATCGTCACGCCACCGAACAGCCATGCCCCGATCAGTACCCGGCCAGGCCGCCACGTGGCGAACGTGGTCAGCGCCAGTGCGATCCAGCCGCGGCCGGCCACGAGGTTTTCCACCCACATCGGCGTATAGACCAGCGACAGGTAGGCGCCAGCCAGCCCGCAGCACGCACCGCCAAACAGCAGCGCGCCAAAGCGGATCCAGCGCACGGGATAGCCGAGCGCATGCGCAGATTCCGGCGATTCTCCGATCGCGCGCAGCGTCAGGCCCGCGCGCGTGCGGAACAGGAACCACATGATCGCAACGCACAGCAGCAGGCTGAAATAGACCATCCAGTGATGCTGGAAGAAGGCCGGGCCGATAAACGGGATGTCGGCCAGGCCGGGGATCGAACTGGCCTTGGCCGGCATGGCGTGGCCGACAAAGCGCTGCGCCATGAAGGCGGACAGGCCCGTGCCGAAGATCGACAGCGCCAGACCGGTGGCCACCTGGTTGGTGGCCAGCACCAGTGCCAGCCAGGAGAACAGCGTGGCCATCAGCATGCCGGCGCCGGCGCCGGCGACAAAGCCGAGCATCGGCGATTGCGTCTGGTAGCCGACCATGAAGCCGAACGCGGCGGCCACGAGCATCATGCCCTCGGCGCCAAGGTTCAGCACGCCCGAGCGTTCATTGACAAGCAGGCCCAGCGCGGCCAGCAGCAGCGGGGTGCCTGCGTTGATCGCCGTGGCGATCAGGGGAGCGAGTTGTTCCATGTTGTTGTCAGCTCCGGATCAGGCGGCACGCGCGCGCCAGCGCAGGTGGTTGTCGATCAGCGTGTCGCACGCCAGCAGGAAGAACAGCAGCATGCCCTGGAACACCCAGCCCAGCGCCGACGGCAGGCCCAGGCGCGACTGCGCCATTTCGCCACCGATGTAGAACAGCGACATCACGATGCCGCCGAACACGGCGCCCACCGGATGCAACCTGCCGACGAATGCCACGATGATCGCGGTGAAGCCATAGCCCGGAGAAATCGACGGCAGCAACTGCCCGATCGGGCCGGTTACTTCGAATGCGCCAGCCAGGCCCGCGAACGCGCCCGAGATCATCAGCGCGGTCCATAGCGCGCTGCGCGAAGAGAATCCGGCATAGCGCGCGGCCAGCGGCGCGGTGCCACCCACCTGCAACCGGTAACCGGCGAAGCTGCGGAACACGAACACCGTCATGATCGCCACCAGCACCAGCATCACGGCAAAACCCACGTGCAGACGCGAGCCGGGCAGCAGGTTCGGCAGCAGAAACATCGACGAGAACACCTTCGATTGCGGGAAGTTCATGCCGTTGGGGTCTTTCAGCGGGCCATTGACCACCCATAGCAGGAACTGCTGGGCGATATAGGTCAGCATCAGCGAGACCAAAATCTCGTTGGCATTGAAGCGGTCCTTGAGCAAGGCGGTCAGCGACGCCCAGACCATGCCACCGATGCAACCCGCCAGCGACGCAAGCAGCAGCACCGTGAAACCGCCCGTGGTGTTGCCCGGCGTATCGAACCAGAGCACGGTGGCGCCGGCGAAGATGCCGCCAAGAATCAGCTGGCCATCGGCGCCGATATTCCAGACGTTGGCGCGATAGCAGACCGAAAGCCCCAGCGCGCAGAGCACCAGCGGCACGGTCTTGAGCAGTACCTCGCCAATGGCGCGCTTGTCCTTGAGCGGATCGACGAGGAAGACCTTGAGGCCCGCCACGGGGTCCTTGCCCAGCGCAAGGAAAAGCAGCGCGCCGAACAGCAGCGTCAGGACGATGGCGAACACCGGCGAGGCATAAGCCATCGGCCGCGACGGCACGCAGCGCGGGGCCAGCACGATGGGAGACAGAAGCTTAGACATGGCTCGGTGTCTCCACGGCAGCGTTGTCATGCTGGCTGGCGGGGCCACCTTCCCACAATCCGCTCATCCACAGGCCCACCTGCTCGCGTGTGGCGGTCTCGGCCGGAATCGACGGCGAAAGATGGCCCTTGGCGATCACGTGAAGGCGGTCGCAAATGGCGAACAGTTCGTCGAGTTCCTCCGATACCACCAGGATGGCGCAACCGGTGGCCTTGAGCGCCAGGATCTCGTTGTGGATTTGCGCCGCGGCACCGACGTCAACGCCCCAGGTGGGTTGCGCGACGATCAGCACCTTCGGGCCGGCCTCGATTTCGCGGCCGACGATGAATTTCTGAAGATTGCCACCGGACAGGCTGCGCGCCTGCGCGGCGGGGCCGCTGGCCTTCACTCGGAAGCGGCTGATGATGCCGGCGGCCAGCCCTTCGGCCGCCTTCGGCGATACCATGCCGCCGCGCACGTACGGCGGCGTCTGGTGCGACAGCAGGATGTTCGACGCCAGGGTCATGCCTGGCACCGCGCCACGTCCGAGACGTTCCTCCGGCACGAAGGCCAGCCCCGCGCGGCGGCGGCCACGTGCGTCGAGTCGGCCCACTGGCTTGCCTTCCAGTTGGATGGCTGCGTTGCTGGCGCGAGCGTCTTCGCCGGACAGCGCGGCGAGGAGTTCCTGCTGGCCGTTGCCCGACACACCGGCAATACCGACGACTTCGCCGGCATGCACGTCCAGCGCGATATGCTGCAGCTCCGTGGCGAACTGATGCGCCCGTGGCATCGACAGGTCGCGCACGGACAGTTTCACGGCGCCTCGCTCGGTGGCGCCGCGCGCTTCGCGCGGCGGCTCGCCGCCGATCATCATCCGCGACAGCTCGGCCGCGCTCTGTTGACGCGGATCGCAGTTACCGGTCACGCGGCCCATGCGCATCACCGTGGCGTGGTGGCACAGCGCGCGGATCTCATCGAGTTTGTGGCTGATGTAAAGGATGCTGGTGCCTTCGGCGGCCAGCTGGCGCAGCGTCACGAACAGCGTTTCCACGGCCTGCGGCGTCAGCACCGAGGTCGGCTCGTCAAGAATCAGTAACTGCGGATTGGCCAGCAGCGCGCGGACGATTTCCACGCGCTGACGCTCACCGACGGACAGCGTGTGCACATGGCGTTGCGGCTCCAGCGGCAGGCCGTAGCGCTCGGCGGTGGCGCGGATGCGTTCGGACAACTGCTTCATGTTGCCGGCGTCCCGGGGCGGCAGGCCCAGGGCAATGTTCTCGGCCACGGTCAGCGTGTCGAACAGCGAGAAATGCTGGAAGACCATCGCGATGCCCAGGTTGCGGGCGTCGTGCGGACTGGCGATGGCGGTGGGCGCCCCATTGAAGTGCATCTCGCCGGCGTCGGGACGAACCGCGCCAAAGATGATCTTCATCAGGGTGGATTTGCCGGCGCCGTTTTCGCCAAGGACGGCGTGGATCTCGCCGGGCGCGACGGTCAGGCTGACGTCGTCGTTGGCGGTCACGCCGGGATAGCGCTTGGTGATATGTGCAAGCGCCAGCCTGGGAGGTGTTTGTGATGTCACTGAGGCGGCTCGAATTGTTGTGGCAGCAACGTTTGGTTCAGGCACGTGACAGCGGCTGTGCGTGGCGCAGCATCGCCGCGCGGCAGGTCGTCATCATCATGATTGCGTGATGCCCGGAATTTGGGGTGGATTATATAAGTGCGTGGGGGTTCGGCGGACCACTTTGACCCTCTAGCCATGCCCCACAACGGATACCGGGAGGTTGCAAGTCGCGTGCCGGCCACACCGCCAAAGAAAAACCGCCGCGCTGCCGGCTAGGGCAGGGCGGCGGTCAGGGTTGACCCCGATCAGGGCGCGTGTCAGCTGGCGCTGGCAGGGATCGTTGCAAAGCGGCCGTCGCGGAAGTCGGCCAGCGTCTGGTAGATCTGTTCCTGCGTGTTCATCACGAACGGGCCGTACTGCGCAATCGGCTCGTTCAGCGGCTGGCCGGCGATCAGCAGGAAGCGCGCGTCTTCGTCTGCCGTCACCACCACGCCGTCGGACTGTCCGGCGTTGTCCAGCACGCCCATGCGCTGGGCTTCCAGCACGGCGTCCCCCACGCGCACGGTGCCGCGATAGACGTACACGAACGCGTTATGGCCGGCCGGCAGCGCTTGCGCAAACGACTGGCCCGCTGGCAGATGCACGTCCAGATACAGCGGCTGGGTGACCGGCCGCGTTACCGCGCCGGCCACGCCATGCGAGGCGCCCGCCAGCACCCGCACCGTCGCGCCGGCCGGCAGTTCCACGGTGGGAATGGCCGACGCGGGCATGTCGCGGTACCAGGGCGTCGTCATCTTGTCCGCCGCGGGCAGGTTCAGCCAGAGCTGGAAGCCTTCCATGCGGCCGTCTTCCTGCTCGGGCAATTCCGAGTGCACCACGCCCGAGCCGGCCACCATCCACTGGGCGCCGCCGTTTTCCAGCAGCCCTTCATGGCCAGCGCTGTCACGGTGCCGCATGCGGCCGGCCAGCATGTAGGTAATGGTTTCAAAGCCACGGTGCGGATGATCTGGAAAGCCGCCGATGTAGTCGTCCTTGTTGTCGGTGCCAAAGGCGTCGAGCATCAGGAACGGGTCCAGGCGACGTTGCAGGTTCTGGGTCAGCACGCGGGTCAGCTTCACGCCGGCGCCGTCGGACGTGGCGATGCCACGTACCACGCGGTCCACGGCGCGCGAGCGCTGCACGGTCTCCGTGGCGGTTGCCGGAACGGTTGGAGTACGGGTGGTCATGGGGAAATCTCCTGTTGGGACGGCGGAAGCGATGTGGTCCGCGCCGTCGTGTCTACCCTGCCAATTTAAGGGTTTGGCCAGAAAGCGGTAGATGGCGGGTGGGCAACAGATTGTTTTATCGATGGAACGATACGTCGGGTATCTGATCTTCCAGTGCAACGATCGGGAACTCGGAAATGCCTGACCAAGCCTCGTTATTTCGCATACGGAAACGATGAAGATGACGGAATCGCAGAAGTTGTGTAGAATAGCGGTCTCTTTGTCATCCGTTGCCAATAATTGCGGTGGCTCGGTCTGTATCCCGAACCCCCGCGATCCGTTGTCTGGCAACGGCCGATTGACCGGCGGCGCCATACCGAAAGCGCGTTTTGACACGACATCAGTCGCCGCCACTGGCCAACCCGTTTGGGTTGCGCCGCTCCCGCGGGTTTGGGCCTGAAGCCTGAACCCCATCAATCGGGTGTTTCGTCGGCCTCCAGGCCGGTGCCACACCCACAAGTCCGTCCGCCGGTAATCGTGCCGGTCATGGCGGCAAGGCAATCTGAACCAGGGTCCCGGCGGGCACCCCCATCAACATTCCGCCGGCCCTTTTGTTTTCCACATCCGGGATGTGGCGATTCGTGCATTTCGCGTGAATTTCGACAGGCCGGGGTTGGAGAGGGGAAATATGTCAAAGCGAACCATCCAGGCCGTGGCCTGGGGTGGTGTCATTGCCATTGCGCTGGCCGGACTGGTCACGTGGATCGGCGTTGATGTCATCCGTCAGTATCAGGACCGCCTGTTCTACGACGTGGCCGACCATCTGCGCCTGGTGGCGATCTCGATGGCCCTGGCCCTGTTGACCGGCGTGCCGGCCGGCATCGCGCTGAGCCGCCCATGCATGCGCCGATGGGCTGACAAGCTCATGCAGGTCTTCAACATCGGCAATACCGTGCCTTCGCTGGCGGTGCTGGCCCTGGCGCTGGCCGTGCTCGGCATCGGCGAGCGTCCGGCGATCCTGGCCCTGTGGCTGGCGTCGCTGCTGCCCATCGTGCGCAATACGTACGAAGGGCTGCGCACCGTGTCGCCCGCGCTCAAGGAAGCCGCGCGCGGCATCGGCATGACACCGTGCCAGCGCCTGGTTCGCGTGGAACTGCCGAACGCGCTGCCCGTGATTCTGGCCGGCGTGCGCATCAGCCTGGTGATCAACGTGGGCACCGTGCCGCTGTCGTTCCTGATCGGTGCGAACAGCCTGGGCGAACTGATTTTTCCGGGCATCTACCTGAACAACCAGCCGTTGCTGCTGCTGGGCGCCGCCGCTACCGCGCTGCTGGCCCTGACGCTCGATGCGCTGTTCGCCACCGCCGGCCACGTCTATCTGCGCCGTCGCGGGTTGGCGCAATGAGGGGTCATATGAAAACGAAATCCGCAAATCGTCTGGCGGAAGGCCGCACGTTCTGGCTCTGCGCCGTCATCGGCGCGGTGCTGGCCGCGCTGCTGCTGTCGACGGCACCGGCGCGTGCCCAGGAAGGTGCCGGCCAGGTGCGCGTGGGCGGCAAGAACTTCACCGAGCAGTTGATTCTGTCGTCGATGACGACGCAGTACCTGAAGGCAAAAGGTATCGACGCGACGTTGACGTCGGGCCTGGGCAGCACGCTGATGCGCCAGGCGATGGAATCCGGCCAGCTCGACGTGGTGTGGGACTACACCGGCACGGCGCTGATCGTGTTCAACAAGGTCGAGGAAAAGCTCGATGGCCCCGAGAGCTACAAGCGGGTGAAGGAACTCGACGCGGCCAAGGGGCTGGTCTGGCTTGACGCATCGCAGGTCAATAACACCTACGCATTCGCCATGCCGAAGGAACGGGCGGGAGATATCCGCACGCTGTCCGCCTACGCCGAGAAAATGCGCGCCGACGGCGAAGACAAGAAGCACCCGCTGGCCGTGGACATGGAATTCGCCGCGCGTCCCGACGGCCTGGAGCCGCTGAAGGGCGCGTACAAGCTGCCATTCACGCGCAAGGACGTGATCCAGCTCGATCCGGGCCTGGTCTACACGGCGCTCAAGAACAACCAGGTGGACCTGGGCCTGGTCTACACGACCGATGGCCGCGTGAAGGGCTTCGACCTGGTGCTGCTGGAGGACGACCTGCATTTCTTCCCGCCGTACAACGCGGCACCGGTGGTCCGGAAGGCGGTGCTCGACGCGCATCCCGAACTGGCTGGCCTGCTCAATGCACTGGCCGCCAAGCTCGACAACGCGGCGATGACCGACATGAACTACAAGGTCGACATCGACCAGCAGCCCGTGGACAAGGTGGCCGGCGACTTCCTGCGCGGCCACGGCCTGATCTGAGGAGCGCCACATGGACTTGCTGACCTACCTTCAACATAGCTGGCCGACGCTGCTGCGTCTGACCGGCGAACACCTCGCCCTCGTGGGCTCGGCCGTGGGTATGGCCATCGTCATCGGGGTGCCGCTGGGCATCCTGATCACGCGCCATCGCTTCCTGGCCACGCCGTTGCTGGCGCTGGCCACGGTGGTGCTGACCCTGCCGTCGATTGCGTTGTTCGGACTGATGATTCCGATCTTCGCGCGCTTTGGCCACGCATTGGGCTACGTGCCCGCCGTGACAGCGGTGTTCCTGTACTCACTGCTGCCGATCATGCGTAATACCTACACCGCGCTGACCAATGTCGACGCCGGCATTCAGGAAGCCGGACGCGGCATCGGCATGACCACCTGGCAGCGCATGCGCCTGGTGGACCTGCCGCTGGCCGTGCCCGTGATCCTGGGCGGCGTGCGCACGGCCGTGGTGATGAACATTGGCGTGGCCACCATTGCCGCCATCATCGGCGCCGGTGGCCTGGGTGTGCTGATCCTGCAGGCGATCAGCCAGAGCAACATGAGCAAGCTGGCGGTGGGCGCTGTCCTCGTGAGCCTGCTCGCCATCGCGGCCGACGTCGCGCTGCAGGCCTTGCAGCGTGCCCTGACACCGAAAGGAATCCGACAATGATTGAACTCGACAAACTCACCAAGGCTTTCCCCCAGAAGGACGGTACCGAAGTGCGTGCCGTGAACGAGGTCAGCATGACCGTGCCGCGCGGAGAAATCTGCGTGTTCCTGGGGCCGTCCGGCTGCGGCAAGACCACGACGCTGAAGATGATCAACCGGCTGATCCAGCCGACGTCGGGCACCGTGCGCATCGACGGCGAGGACACCACCGGCATCGACGGCGTGACGCTGCGCCGCAAGATCGGCTACGTGATCCAGCAGATCGGCCTGTTCCCGAACATGACCATCGAAGAGAACATCATGGTCGTGCCGCGCCTGCTGGGCTGGAACAAGAACCAATGCCGCGAGCGTGCGCGCGAGCTGATCCGCATGGTCCAGCTGGACCCGGACAAGATGCTCAAGCGCTATCCGCGCGAGCTGTCCGGCGGCCAGCAGCAGCGCATCGGCGTGATTCGCGCGCTGGCTGCGGACGCGCCCGTGCTGCTGATGGACGAGCCGTTCGGCGCGGTCGATCCGATCAACCGCGAGAGCATCCAGAACGAGTTCTTCCAGATGCAGCGTCAGCTGGGCAAGACCGTGATCATGGTGTCGCACGACATCGACGAGGCCATCAAGCTCGGCGACAAGGTGGCCGTGTTCCGTGGTGGCCGGCTCGTGCAGTTCGATCATCCGGACGCGCTGCTGGCCCATCCGGCCGACGACTTCGTGCAGGCTTTCGTGGGCCACGACAACACGCTCAAGCGCCTGCTGCTGGTGCGCGCCGGCGACGCGGCCACGATGCCGCCGAGCTGCCGCCCCGACATGGCGCTGGCCGAAGCCTTCGGCGTGATGGACGACGCCGACGTGCGCCACCTGCCGGTGGTGGACGAAGCCCAGCGCGCGCTGGGCTATGTGACGCGCCGTGACGTGCGCAACGCGCTGGCCAAGGGCGGCAACTGTGCCGAAGTGATGCGCCAGTTCACGACGACCGCTGCGTTCGACGAGCATCTGCGTATCGTGCTGTCGCGCATGTACCAGCACAACACGAGCTGGCTGCCGGTGATCGATGGCGACGGTGTTTATCTTGGCGAGGTTACGCAGGAGTCGATCGCCGACTACCTGAGCTCGGGCCGGTCACGCGGCACGGCACCGGTGATCCAACCGCCGGCAAGCTCGCCGGTGGCGACGATCGGACCGGCTCCCCTGCAGGCGCCCGCGAAGGAACGCGCCGCAGCTTGAATGGCCAGCCATCTTCCGCAAGCGAAGGAGGGAGAAGCCGGGGCATATCACTCGCCGCCGGTTTGCTCCCCTCTCCCGCATGGCGGGAGAGGGCGCAGCGCCAACCGCGCGACACCATAAAAAAACGGCCACATAACGTGGCCGTTTTCATTGAGGCAGAAGCGAAGCCAATCAGGCGTGGCCCAGTTCGCCGTCCTTCAGGCGCCACAGGTTCAGCGGGTTGCCGTCCTTGAGCGTTTCCGGCAGCAGGTCGGCCGGCAGGTTCTGGTAGCAGACCGGGCGCAGGAAACGATCCAGCGCGGTCGTGCCCACCGACGTGGTGCGCGTATCCGACGTGGCCGGGAACGGGCCGCCGTGGACCATTGCGAAGCAGACCTCGACACCGGTCGGGTAGCCGTTGAACAGGATACGGCCTACCTTGCGTTCCAGTGCCGGCAGCAGCTTTGCGGCGACGGCGTGGTCGCCCGCATCGGCCTGCACCGTGGCGGTGAGCTGACCTTCCAGGATGCGGGTGACGTCCACCAGCGCGTCGGCATCCTTACAGACGACCAGCACCGTCGACGGGCCAAACACTTCGGCGTGCATGCGGTGGTCGGCCACGAACTTGTCCGACGAAGTTTCAAAGAACACCGGACGGGCCTGGTTCGGGCCAGTCGCATCGACGCCGCAGGCGGCGCGTGTCAGGCCGGAGATTTCCGACAACTGCGCGACACCGCGTTCGAAGGCGGCGTGGATGCCCGGGGTCAGCATCGTGCCGGCCGGCTTGCCGGTCAGCGCCGTGTGTGCGGTGGCGCGGAATTTCTCCAGCGCCGGACCCTCGATGGCCAGAAGCAGGCCGGGGTTCGTGCAGAACTGGCCAACGCCAAGCACCAGCGAATCGACCAGGTCACGGGCAATCTGCTCGCCGCGGGCGTTCAGCGCTTCGGGCAGCAGGTAGACCGGGTTGATACTGCTCATTTCCGCGTAGACGGGGATCGGCACCGGGCGGCTGTTCGCCACGCTCATCAGCGCCAGGCCACCGGCGCGCGAACCGGTGAAACCCACGGCCTGGATGGACGGATGTGCCACCAGCGACGTGCCAATGGCGTTGCCCACGCCTTGCACCATCGAGAACACGCCTTCGGGCAGGCCGGCATCGGCCACGGCCTTCTGGATCACGCGGCCAACCAGTTCCGACGTGCCCGGATGCGCCGGGTGTGCCTTGGCCACGACCGGGCAGCCAGCGGCCAGCGCCGAGGCAGTGTCGCCACCGGCCACCGAGAAGGCCAGCGGGAAGTTGCTGGCACCGAACACGGCCACCGGGCCTACGGCGATGCGTTGCATGCGCAGGTCGGGGCGCGGGGGCGTGCGCTCGGGCAGAGCGCTGTCCAGCGTGGCGCCTTGCCAGCGGCCATCGCGCAGCACGCGCGCGAACAGGCGCAACTGGCCGGCGGTGCGGCCGCGCTCGCCTTGCAGGCGAGCGATCGGCAGCGCGGTTTCGAGATGGGCTCGCTGGATCAGCTCGTCGCCCAGCGCTTCCAGGCCGGCGGCAATCGATTCCAGGAACGTGGCGCGTTGTTCCGGCGACGTGGCGCGATAGGTGTCGAAAGCGGCTTCGGCCAGTGCGCAGGCACGGTCCACATCGGCGGGGGTGCCAGTCTGGTATGCCGGCTCCAGCTTCTCGCCAGTGGCCGGGTTGATGCCGTAAAAGGTGTCTTCAGTGCCGCGAACGGCGGTGGCGCCGATCAGCATTTCGCCAGTCATCGTCATGATCTTGGGTCCTGCGGGAAAAGTGGAAAAGGACGGCCAGAGCACGTCACGCAAGGCAGCGGCGGCCAAGGCTGGCGCCAAACTATTGCGGTGAGTCTCGCCCCTGAATTATCGTAGCAATTCGTCGTAAGACATCATATGACATCGCGGGGAGGCCCGCAACCGCATCGCCCGTCACGCTAGCGTTCGGGCGATGCATGGTGCTCAGGCCGGCGATCCTGCCATCGCGGACGCCTTGCGCAGGCGTTCACGGCTGTTGGTCAGGTGCATGCGCATGGCCGCCTTGGCGGCTTCCGGATCACGTCGCTCGATCGCATCGAAGATGCTTTCGTGCTCGAAGTTCACGCGTTCCAGGTACTGCTCGCGCTCGGGCTGGCTCACCTGGAGCCTGCTACGGGGGATCACCATCGTGCCGAGGTGTCCCATGATGTCGGTGAAGTAGCGGTTGCCCGTGGCGCGCGCGATCGACAGATGGAATTCGAAATCCGAAGCCACCGCGTCATTGCCTTCGGAGGCGTTGCGCTTCATGTCGTCGAGTGCGCGGCGCATGGCGCGCAACTGATCGTCGCTGCGGCGCGTGGCGGCCAGGCTGGCGGCTTCGGCCTCCAGGCTGACGCGGAATTCCAGCATCGCCAGCACATCCATCGCCGTGACCATCGCGGACGGATCGATACGGAACGGCGATTGCGTCTCGGCTGGGCGATTGAGCACGAATGTGCCGATGCCGTGGCGCGTTTCCACCAGTCCGCTGGCCTGCAGGCGTGACAACGCTTCGCGCACCACGGTGCGGCTGACGCCAAGCGTGGCCATGATTTCGGATTCGGTGGGCAGCTTGTCGCCCGGCTTGATCTGGCCCTGCTGGATGCTCTCGGTCAGGTTGCCGACCACTTCTTCGGCAAGCGTGCGGCCACGGCGGCGCAGGGGAGCGGGCGAAGTCATCGAAGCGTTGGACATGGCGGGCAGGTGTTGGAACCAATGTGGGGATGACCCTGACGGCGGCATTGTTGACCGCGCAGGTACGCGCTCATTATACTGCGTCATAAGTCATACGACGACCGATAACGCACAGGATCTTGCGGACGAGAAACCGTTGTGGCAGTGCGACAGCGGTACACGCGGCGGTCAGCTAATGTATTAGCGTATGAGCAGAAAGAATGCAGGGCGCATTTCCATTCCTGGGGAGCGCGATCCCGGCGGCCTAATCAACAGGACTCGGAGACCATCCACATGAATGCCATTTCCCCAGCCGCGGGCGCCACGCCCGTCGTCACCGAACTCACCGTCGTGCCCGTGGCCGGTCACGACTGCATGCTGATGAACCTGTCGGGCGCGCATGGCCCGTACTTCACACGAAACATCGTCATTCTCAAGGACAGCGCGGGCAACACCGGGGTGGGTGAAGTGCCTGGCGGCGAAGGTATCCGCCAGACGCTGGAAGACGCCCGGCCGTTGGTGGTGGGGCAGGGAATCGGGCAGTACCTGTCGATCCTGAACAAGGTGCGCGAGCAATTTGCCAGCCGCGACGCGGGCGGCCGAGGTCTGCAGACGTTTGACCTGCGCATCACGATCCACGCCGTCACCGCGCTGGAGGCCGCGCTGCTCGATCTGCTGGGCAAGCACCTGCAGGTGCCCGTGGCCGCACTGCTTGGCGAAGGCCAGCAGCGCGATGCAGTGGAAATGCTCGGCTATCTGTTCTACGTAGGCGACCGCAACAAGACCACGCTCGACTACCGTACCGAGCCGAACGCGGACAACGAGTGGTTCCGCATCCGCAATGAAGTGGCGATGGATGCCAAGGGCGTGGTACGCCTGGCCGAGGCCGCCTACGAGCGTTACGGCTTCAATGACTTCAAGCTGAAGGGCGGTGTGCTGCGCGGTGACGAGGAAATGGAAGCGATCATCGCGCTGCATGAGCGTTTTCCGAATGCACGCGTCACGCTGGACCCGAATGGCGGCTGGCTGCTGAAGGACGCCATCCGCCTGTGCCGCGACAAGCACGGCATCCTGGCCTACGCGGAAGATCCTTGCGGCGCCGAGGACGGCTATTCGGGCCGCGAGATCATGTCCGAATTCCGCACGGCAACGGGTTTGCCCACCGCGACCAACATGGTTGCCACCGACTGGCGTCAGATGGGCCACGCGGTGCGTCTGCAATCGGTGGACATTCCGCTGGCGGACCCGCACTTCTGGACCATGCAGGGATCGGTGCGCGTGGCGCAGATGTGTTCGGAATGGGGCCTGACCTGGGGTTCGCATTCGAACAACCACTTCGATATTTCGCTGGCGATGTTCACGCACGTGGCCGCCGCGGCGCCGGGGCGTGTCACCGCTATCGACACGCACTGGATCTGGCAGGACGGCGAACACCTGACGCGCAATCCGCTGAAGATCGAGGGCGGTCTGGTGCAGGTGCCGAAGGCACCGGGCCTGGGCGTGGAACTCGACATGGACGCGCTGGCGCGTGCCAACCGCCTGTACCAGGAAAAGGGCCTGGGCGCGCGTGACGATGCCATCGCCATGCAGTTCCTGATTCCGAACTGGAAATTCAACAACAAGATGCCTTGCATGGTGCGTTGATCGATATCGCACGCATGTATCGCGGCGGCACCGTGCAGGCGCCGCCGCAACCATAGAAGCAAAACAGCTTTCGTCAAAGCAGGAGACAACAACATGGTCAACACTTTCACGGCCGCCCCGCGAGCGGCCTTTGCATCCACACTGCTGCGCCGCCTGGCCGGCGTAGCCATCGCCCTGGCGGCAGGCATCACGGTCAGTGGCGCTGCCCTGGCGTCCGGCACGGCGTGGCCGCAACGCGCGGTGTCGGTGGTGGTGCCGTTCCCGGCCGGTGGCTCGACGGATACCATCGCGCGCCTGCTGGCGCAGCCGCTCAACGAGAAGCTCGGCCAGCCCTTTGTGGTCGACAACCGCCCCGGCGCCACGGGCGCCATCGGTGCAACGTTCGTGAAGCGCGCACCGGCCGATGGCTACACGATGCTGGTGGCATCGATCGGCGTGTTTGCCGTGAATCCGTTTCTGCAGAAGAACCTGCAATACGATCCGGCCAAGGACTTCGACCTCCTGACGGTGGCCGTGCGCGCGCCTAACGTACTGGTGGCCAATCCGAACTTCCCGGTCAAGTCGCTGCAGGAACTGGTGGCGTACATGAAGAAGAATCCGGGCAAGGTCTCGTTTGCCAGCTCCGGCGCCGGCTCGTCCGATCACCTGACCGCCGCGCTGTTCTGGCAGAAGAGCGGCACCGAGGGCCTGCACGTTCCCTACAAGGGTGGCGCCCCGGCGATCTCCGATCTGCTGGCCGGTCAGGTGGACGTATCGTTCCAGAACATCAACGCAGTGCTGCAGCACATTCGCACCGGCAAGCTCAAGGCATTGGCCGTGACGTCGGACAAGCGCTCGTCGGTGCTGCCCAACGTGCCGACGATGGTCGAGGGCGGGGTCAAGGATGTGGACGTCTATTCCTGGCAGGGCGTGGCCGCGCCGAAGGGCCTGCCGGCGGACGTGAAGACCCGCCTGCATGGCGCCATCGTGGGAGCGCTCAAGGACGCCGGGATGCAGAAGAAACTCAGCGAGCAGGGCTTCGAGGTTGTGGCCAACACGCCGGAGCAATTCGTCGAGTTCGAAAACCAGGAACTCAAGCGCTGGAAGACGGTGATCGAGCAAGGGAAGATCACCGCCGAATAAGCCTCCGCGGCACGCTTCCCGCGTCGTTTGCCCCGCCTCTATGGCGGGGCTTTTTCTTTTCCGGCCGAGATCCCAACCGAAGGGGGGATCACGTCGATTTGCCCTTAATCCAGACTTGCGCCCGTCGATACCGTAGAGGGTTGAATTGAATCAATGCGACCCTGGACACGGCGTGATAGACGTAGCCATTTGTACTTTGTCTGGAGAAATGAATTGAAGAGTCTGAAAAGTTGCTGCCTGATCGGCGCGGTTGCCGCCATTGGCCTGGCCGGTTGCGCGACCGAGTCGTCGACCGCGCTGCCGGTGCAGAAGGTGGAAAGCGCGAGCCGTCCCTATAACGGCGTGCGTACCCCCATCGCCGTTGGCAAGTTCGACAATCGTTCCAACTACATGCGCGGCGTGTTTTCCGATGGTATCGACCGTCTGAGCGGCCAGGCCAAGACCAGCCTGGTGACACACCTGCAGCAGACCAACCGCTTCAACGTGCTCGAGCGTGAAAACCTCGCTGAGATCAAGCGTGAGGCCGCCATCAAGAACCAGGCCCAGAAGCTCAAGGGCGCGGACTTCGTGGTCACCGGCGACATCACCGAGTTCGGCCGCAAGGAAGTGGGCGACGTGCAGCTGTTCGGCATTCTGGGCCGTGGCCGCGAGCAGGTGGCGTACGCCAAGGTCAACCTGAACATCGTCAACATCAGCACTTCGGAAGTCGTCTACGCCACGCAGGGCGCGGGCGAGTACAAGCTGTCGAACCGCGAGGTGATCGGCTTTGGCGGAACGGCCAGCTACGACTCCACGCTCAACGGCAAGGTGATGGATCTGGCCATGCGCGAAGCGGTGAACAACCTGGTCAATGCGATCGAATCGGGTGCCTGGAAACCGGTGCAATAAGCCGGCAAGCGCTTACCAACAAAGGTGAGAACAACAATGAAGCAATGGGTCACGCTGCGTAATGCAGCGCTTTTGTCGGCTGTCGGTGTGCTGGCTGGTTGTGCCGCGCCGAAATCGATGTATCAGTGGGAAGGCTATCAATCCCAGGTCTACGAGTACTTCAAGGGCGAATCGAAGGAGGCGCAGATCACCGCGCTGGAAAGCGGCCTGGAAAAGATCAAGGCGAAGGGTGGTTCGGTGCCGCCGGGCTACCACGCCCAGCTTGGCATGCTCTATCTGAAC
Organism: Cupriavidus sp. 291-E7; assembly: GCF_057798835.1. NCBI lineage: Bacteria > Pseudomonadati > Pseudomonadota > Betaproteobacteria > Burkholderiales > Burkholderiaceae > Cupriavidus > Cupriavidus sp. 291-E7. Next base: position 133,722 of record NZ_JBYOJV010000010.1, on the reverse strand, counting down.
GTCGGTAAGGGCGACCAGATGATCAAGGAGTTCCAGACGGAGAAGACGCTGTTTCCCGAAGCCACGCCTTACATGGACTTCCTGATGCGTAACGTGAAGACCGACGAGCGCAAGGATGTGACGGTCGGCACCGCACCGCAGGCCAATGCCAACGCTGGCACCACGGCCGCGGCCAAGCCGGACACCAACGCAGGGAGCACCAAATGATGCGTCGTATTCTGACCTATGTGGCCACGCTCGGCATCGTCATGCTGTTCGCCGGCTGTGCCGTGCCCAACAAGCAGGTGGACTACGCCGCGTTCAAGGCCGCACGACCGCGTTCGATCGTGGTGCTGCCGCCGCTGAACGAGTCGCCTGACATCAAGGCCACCTACGCAATGCTGTCGCAGGCCACCTATCCGCTGGCCGAATCGGGCTACTACGTGCTGCCGGTGGCGCTGGTCGACGAAACGTTCCGGCAGAACGGCCTGACCGTGCCCGGCGACATCCACACGGTGCCCGTGCCCAAGCTGCGTGAAATCTTCGGCGCCGATGCGGCACTGTACGTGACCGTGACTGACTACGGCTCGCGTTATCAGGTGGTGAGCAGCGTGACCCGCGTGGCCGCGAATGCCAAGCTCGTCGACCTGAAGTCCGGCGACGTGCTGTGGAGCGGCACCGCGGTTGCGGCCAAGGACAGCGGAAACAGTGGTGGCGGCCTGGTCGGCATGTTGATCACCGCCGCGATCAGCCAGGCGGTGAATCACCTGAGCGATGCCAGCTACCCGGTTGCCGGCATGACCAGCGTACGCCTGCTGTCGGCAGGCACGCAGGGCGGCATCCTGTACGGCCCGCGCTCGCCGAAGTATCAGTCGGATTGATCGGGACTGCGCCAGACCGGGTTGGACTCGGTCTGGCGGATTTCAGTCGCAAAAACGAAAATGCCGCAGCACTGCCTCCATCTGGAGTGGTGCTGCGGCATTTTTTTGTCTTGGCGGAAGCGGTGAGATTCGAACTCACGGATGGGTCACCCCATCGGCAGTTTTCAAGACTGCTGCCTTAAACCACTCGGCCACGCTTCCTTTCTGGATGTAACGGGCATTCTGGCGTGTCATCCGCGATGCCCGGCCGCGCATTATACAAGGATGCGGCGCCGGACAGTGTGATGTCCGTGATGCGGATGCCCGACTCCGTGGTTGACCTGTCCCTGAACGCGACATTGGACATGGCCAGCGCTGTGTTATCCGAGGGATTTGTCGGTGTTTGTCGGACAGCGCGGAACCATGTAGGCGCTGTAAGGTTCCTAGAAAGGACGACGCGCACGGCGCAAACGCCGCGCGTTGGCTTTTTCAAACAGGTAATTGAGGAGAATTTTCGAATGCAGGAACAACGCAAGCATCAATCAAGGCCGTGGCTGGCCCTTGGCGGTCTGGGTGCACTGGCCCTGGCCGCTGGCCTGGCCGGCTGTGCACAGCCGGGGTATGGCGGTTATGGCAACTACAACACCGCACCGCCTCCGACCGGTTATCAACAGCCGGGCACCTCGACCTACCAGGCACCGGCCGGTTCGGTATTCGTGGGGCGCGTTGAATCGATCGAGCCAGTGCAATCCACGCAGGGCAGCTCGGGCATCCTGGGTACCGTGATTGGCGGCGCGGCCGGCGGCCTGCTGGGTCACCAGATCGGTGGCGGACGCGGTCAGACCGCTGCCACGATCGTGGGCGCCGTGGGTGGTGCAGTGGCGGGCAACCAGATTGAAAAGCGCACCGGCAGCAATACGTCGACCGCGTATCGCGTCAACGTCCGTCTTGATGACGGCCGCGTGGCAACAGTGACGCAAAGCAATCTGGGCAACCTGCGAGTGGGCGACCGCGCGCGCGTGGCCAACGATATGGCGACGCCTTACTGAGTAAGCTGCAAATCAAACAAAAAGGCCACACGTGTATTGCGTGTGGCCTTTTTGTTTGCACCGTCCGTCAACGTCCGTCCTTCAATCCTTGAGGAACATTTCCTGAAGATCGTTCAGGAAGCGGCGGCCAAGCTCCGTTGGCTTGATCGTCGTCGGATCGGCTTCGAGTAGTCCTTTCTGTTCCGCGGCGGCCAAGGTCTTGCCGATCGTATGCAAAGGCAAGCCGGTGTAGTCATGGAAGCTCGATGCCGGCACGCCGTCGGTCAGCCGCAGCGCGTTGAGCATGAACTCGAAGGGCAATTCGTCCGCGCCAACTTCGCGCGACTCCTGCACGGCATTGCCGGTCATTGCCTGTTCCATATACGTGGCCGGATGCTTGTGGCGCATCTGGCGCAATATACGATTCGGGAACGACAGCTTGCCATGCGCGCCGGCACCGATGCCGAGGTAGTCGCCAAAGCGCCAGTAGTTGAGGTTGTGCTTTGCCTCACGATGCGGCTTGGCATACGCCGAGGTTTCGTAGTGGCGATAACCGGCCTGTGCCGTGCGTGCCTCGATGATGTCCTGCATCTCGTAGGCCAGGTCCTCGTCGGGCAGCGCGGGCGGGAACTTGGCGAACAGTGTGTTCGGTTCCAGCGTCAGGTGGTAGAGCGAAAGATGCGTGGTGCCATACGACAGCGCGGCCTCCAGATCTCGCATGCACTCGTCGATGGTCTGGCCCGGCAGCGCATACATCAGGTCGAGATTGACGTTGTCGAAGTGCTTCAGCGCGATATCGATCGCCGCGCGCGCTTCGTGCTCGCCGTGAATGCGGCCCAGCGCCTGCAGATGCTGGTCGTTGAAACTCTGGATGCCGATCGACAGCCGGTTGATACCGCTGGCGCGATAGCTGGCAAAGCGTTCGGCCTCGAACGTGCCAGGGTTGGCTTCCATCGTGATCTCGGCGTCGGCGTCCAGCGGCAGCAGTGCGCGGATATCCGACAGCAGCCGGTCCATGCCGGCGGCCGACAGCAGGCTCGGCGTGCCGCCTCCCAGGAAGACCGTATGCACGGCGCGCCCCCATACCAGTGGCAGCGACTGTTCCAGGTCGGCGCGCAGTGCGTCGAGATAGATCTCTTCGGGGATATCGTGGCTGTCGTTCTTGCCCGGTGCCGCATGCGAGTTGAAATCGCAGTACGGGCACTTGCGCACGCACCAGGGAATATGAACGTAGAGCGAGAGCGGCGGCGAGCCGGGCAGGGCGATCTGGCCCGGCTTGAGCCATAGCTGCTGGTTGCCGGCCGCGGATACTTCAGCCGGCTTGCTGCTGCCGGCGGGAATGATCGGAATCATGCGCCAACCTTGAGGCTCGCGGCCTGCAGCCGTGATACCAGCCCCTGCAGGGCCAGTGCGCGATGGCTGATGCTGTTCTTTTCATCGGAGCTGAGTTCCGCCGCCGTCTTACCAATCTTGGGCAGCAGGAAGTGCGGGTCGTAGCCAAAACCGCCCGCGCCGCGCGGGGCGTCGACCACTTCACCGGCCCACATGCCTTCGGCGATGATCGGGCGCGGATCGTCGGCATGGCGCACGAGCACCAGCACACAATAATAGTGCGCGTGCCGGTTCAGCTTGCCCGCCAGTTGCGAGATCAGGTGCGCGTTGTTGGCGGCATCGGTCCTGGGCTTGCCAACCATGTGCGCATAGCGGGCCGAGTAGACACCGGGCGCGCCATCGAGGGCGTCGACGCAGATGCCGGAGTCATCGGCCAGCGCCGGCATCCCCGCCAGCCGGCTGGCGTGACGGGCTTTGGCCAGTGCGTTTTCGACGAACGTGACGAATGGCTCCTCGGCTTCGGGAATACCAAGCTCGCCTTGCGGCACGACGTCGAATCCGAGCGGTGACAGTAGCGCGCTGAATTCGCGCACCTTGCCGGAATTATTGGAGGCCAGGACCAGGCGTTGCATCGTCAATCCCCTTTGCAATCAGAGGCCAAGCGCCTGCTTCTGGTGGCGCACCAGTTCCGCGATGCCGGCTTCGGCAAGGCGTGTCATCGCATCCAGGTCGGCGCGGCTGAACGGTGCGCCCTCGGCCGTGCCCTGGACTTCGACGAAACCGCCGCTGCCGGTCATCACCACGTTCATGTCGGTATCGCAGTTGCTGTCTTCAGCGTAGTCCAGGTCGAGTACGGGCACGCCATCGACCATGCCAACCGACACCGCTGCCACGAAGTCGCGGATCGGGCTGGTCTTGATCAGACCGTCGCGCAGCATGGTGGAGATGGCATCGTGCGCCGCCACGAAGGCGCCGGTGATGGCTGCCGTGCGCGTGCCGCCGTCGGCTTGCAGCACGTCGCAATCCAGGTGGATGGTGTGCTCGCCCAGTGCGGACAGGTCAAAGACCGAGCGCATGGCGCGACCGATCAGCCGCTGGATTTCCTGCGTGCGGCCGGTCTGCTTGCCGCGCGCGGCTTCACGATCCGAGCGCGTATGCGTGGCACGCGGCAACATGCCGTATTCGGCCGTCACCCAGCCTTCGCCGCTGCCTTTCTTGTGCGGGGGTACCTTGGTCAGCACGCTGGCCGTGCACAGCACCTTGGTATCGCCAAAGGCACTCAGCACCGAACCTTCGGCGTGACGGGTGTAATGGCGGGTCAGGGTGATGGGTCGCAGCGCATCGGCCGCGCGTCCGCTGGGTCGCATGGGAATCTTTCGTTGGAATCGGGTGAGACCGCGATTCTAACGCCGGTGGGCGCATTGTGCGCCCGCCGATGCGCGCGGAGGCGGATCGAACCGCCGGGAAAGAGAAACCTGGCGGTTCCGGCCGCGTGGCGGCGCCGGAATCGCCTAGCCAGCGCCTCAGCGCATCAGATTGGAGGTTTTGTCGATGGCCGCGCGGATTTCCGCAATCGACCGTTCGATTTCTTCCTCGGACAGCAGATCGGTCTCGGTGCCCGTCCGTTCCAGGATCGAGGTCGTGAAGGCGTTCAGCGGCAGCGTGTCGGTCAGTACCGCTTCCTCGTTCGGCACTGTGGCGTCGGCTTCCCACATCATGGCGATGGCTGTGGTGTTGTCGGCACCTTCGCCGGCATTGGCCAGGGACTGTTCGATCAGGTCCGGGATCGCATGGACCACCGACAGATGGGTGACCTTGTCGACAATCACCTTTTCGTCGAGCGCGCCCCACAACCCGTCGGAGCACAGCAGTGCCACATCGCCCGGCTCCAGCCGCACCGGTCCGCCGATATCGATCAGCGGCAGGTTGGGCGACCCCAGGCAGTTGTACAGCTTGTTGCGTTCCGGATGGTTGGCCACCTCCATAGGCAGCACGCGTTCCTGCTGCAGAAGGTTTTCGATCTTGGAGTGGTCGCGCGTGCGTGTGAGCAGCGCGGCCTTGCGCATCAGGTAGAAGCGCGAGTCGCCCGCATGGGCCCAATGAATCTGGCCGTTCTGGATCAGGCAGCAGACCACGGTGGTGCGCGGCACGTCGGCCAGCTTGTTGGCCTCCGCGTACCGGTGGATCTCGCGGTGCGCGAGCATGATCGTATCCTGCAGGAAATCTGCGGGATTGCGGATGGACGGGCGGGCCTGCGTCTGGAACTGGCGCGCCAGCGTTTGCAGGGCCTGCTGCGCGGCGACTTCGCCAAAGGCATGGCCGCCCAGGCCGTCGGCCAGGACCATGAGCAGGGCGTCGCGCGTAAAGCAGTAGCCCATGCGGTCCTGATTGATCCGGCGGCCGCCTTTCCGGCTTTCCTGGTAGACGGAGAATCGCATTGCGGTAATTCGTGTCGGGTTCGTGCGTTAGTTGTCGCTTCGGCCGGTTTCTTCGGCGTGGACGGGCTTTGCGGCGTTCTGCTTGTCGAGATTTCTCTCTTCGCGGCGCCGCAGCAACGTCATGAAGCGGCTGGTGGCATTCATGCGCTCGGTCACCGGGCCTGCTGGCGTCGTCGTGGCCGCGGCCGCCGCGGATTGCTCGCCCAGCGCATTGCTCTGGTCGCGCAACTCCTTCTGCAGCCGGAAAACGCTTTGCGGCCGCTCGGACGGCGTCAGGCGCAGGCACCATTCGACCAGATCGACCAGCCCGTTCGTGTACGTGGCGCGCAGCCGCGTGAAGGATTCGGCCATGCGGTCTTCCTTCTCGCGCTGGTTGGCCTCCTGCGGTGGCATGCCGGCCATGCACGCGTAAAGCGTGGCGCCCAGGCTGTAGATGTCGGTCCACGGCCCCAGGTCGGAGTGCTTGCCGTACAGCTCGGGTGCCGCGAAGCCAGGCGTGTACATTGGCTGGAAGCGCGCGTTTTCCATCGTCAGGATCTGCCGGGCGGCGCCGAAGTCGAGCAGGATCGGCGATTCGTCCTCACGCAGATAGATATTGCCGGGCTTGATGTCGAGGTGCAGCAGCTTGTGAATATGCACTTCGCGCAGACCGCTCATCAGGTCGTGGAACACCTTGCGGATGAAGCGCTCGCGCAGCACCTTGGGCTTGCCCTGCTGCCGGGCCTGCAGGATATGCTCCTGCAGCGTCTTGCCCAGCTCGTAGTTCATGACCATGTAGACCGTGGAGTTCTCGCGGAAGAAATTCACCACGCGAACCACGCTCGGGTGCGAAATGCGCGCCAGCGACCGGCCTTCCTCGAAGAAGTACTTCAGGCCAAGGCGAAACGACGCGGCATTTTCCTCGGGGACGACCGGGATCAGCTCGCCAGGATTGCGGCGGGCCAGGGAAGACGGCAGGTATTCCTTGATGGCGACCGGGGCACCGGTCTCGTCCGTTGCAAGGTAGACGAAACTGAACCCCCCGCTGGCCAACTTCTTTACAATACGGTAGTTGGCAAGCAGCGTGCCGATAGGGAGCGGCGCGCTCTTGTGTTGGTTGGCGCCCTTGGACTCTGTCATAGGATTCGGGACCTCATTTGCTCCCGGATTCTCCGGTCTAATCGGTCACTTGTAAAGAAATCATTAGCAGGGACTGTTGCCAAATATCCGCGCTTTCCGACCGCCGGTTTTCATTGATTTTCCAGGCGATTTTCCCGCCTGCCCCGACGGCCTTGCCGGGCCACGAGCCCGTGCCTGTACCGAACCCTGAATTTTCGACTCTTTCGCGAGATTAACGACGATGATCCACAGCATGACAGGCTATGGCCTGGCTACCCGCCAGGCACCGCTGACCAACGCCCAGGGCGAACCCAGCGGCCGCACGGCTTCGGTTTCCGTGGAATTCCGCACTGTCAATTCGCGTTTTCTCGACCTGTTGTTCCGCGCGCCGGAAGAATGCCGCGCCTTCGAGCCGGCCCTGCGTGAAATGCTGATGGGCGAGCTGTCGCGCGGCAAGCTCGAATGCCGCATCAACCTGCAGCGCACCGATACCGGTGGCGCCACGCTGGCGCTGAACCAGGCGCTGCTGGACCAGATTCGCGCGCTGGAGTCCACCGTGACGGCCACGTTCGCGAGCGCCGGCACGATGCGCATGGGCGAGATCCTGCGCTGGCCCGGCGTGCTCGTGGAGCCGGAGCTGTCGCAGGATGCCCTGCGGGAGGCCGTGACGGGCGCCGCGCGCGAGGCGCTGAAGCAACTGCTGGAGGCGCGCGGCCGAGAAGGCGCGGCACTGAAGGCCACGCTGGAGGAACGCATCGACGCCATGCTGGCCATCGTCGAGCGCCTGACGCCGATGATCCCGCAACTGATCGCCCATCATCAGGAGAAACTGACCGAGCGCCTGCAGGAAGCCTTCAACCTGGCCGCGCCGAACGGCATGCCGTCGATGAGCCGCGAAGAAGTGGCCGAGCGCATCCGCCAGGAGGCCACGGTCTACGGCATCCGCATCGATATTGCGGAAGAGCTGTCGCGCCTGCAGGCTCACCTCAACGAAACGCGGCATATCCTGAAGAAGGGTGGCCAGGTAGGCAAGCGGCTGGACTTCATGATGCAGGAGCTCAACCGCGAGGCCAACACGCTTGGCTCGAAGGCTGCGGCCAAGGAACTCGCCGATGCGTCGATGGAGCTCAAGCTCCTGATCGAGCAGATGCGCGAACAGATTCAAAACCTCGAATAAGATCATGAGCGAAACGACCCACACCGCCATCGATACCGCCTATCCCGGCAACCTGTTCATGGTGGTGGCACCGTCCGGGGCCGGCAAGTCCACACTGGTCAATGCGCTGCTGGCGCAGGACCAGTCCATCCGGCTGTCGATCTCGCACACCACCCGCAAGCCGCGTCCAGGCGAGCAGAATGGCCGCGAGTACCACTTCACCACCGTCGAGGAATTCCGGGCCGCGCGCGACCGCGGCGAATTCCTGGAGTGGGCCGAAGTGCACGGCAACTACTACGCCACGTCGCGTGTCTGGATCGAGCAGCAGATGGCCCAGGGCAACGACGTGCTGCTGGAAATCGACTGGCAGGGCGCGCAACAGGTGCACCAGCGGTTTTCGAACGCGATGGAGATCTTTATCCTGCCGCCGTCGCTGACGGCGCTGGAAGATCGCCTCAAAAAGCGCGGCCAGGATGAACCCAACGTGATCGTGCGCCGCCTGCTGGCCGCCGGCAGCGAAATGGCCCATGCTTCGGAGTCCGATTACGTGATCATCAACGAGGTGTTCGAGGACGCCTTGAGGCAGCTGCAAAACGTCGTTCACGCTACCCGTTTGCGCTTTTCGTCGCAGAAGGCGCGTCACGCCGAGCTGTTTATCGAGCTCGGTATTCACTGAGTACAGGCGCGTCGTCGGAAGGTTCCGGCGACGTGCTGTAAAATACCGGCCTGTCGAACAGGTTTTATCCCAAGGTGGATTTGATATGGCGCGTATTACCGTCGAAGATTGTCTGAAACACATCCCGAATCGCTTCGAGCTCGCGCTCGCCGCGACGTACCGTGCACGTCAGCTCGTGCAGGGCCACACGCCCAAGGTCGAAGCCAAGGACAAGCCCACTGTGGTGGCGCTGCGCGAAATCGCGTCCGGCCAGGTCGGCATCGAGATGCTGAAGAAGGTCCCGACCTGATTTGCCAGGGCGGCCCGTGGTTCATTCATGCTTCGCGTGCGTACGCATCCTGCCGCGCATCCAGTTGAACTCCAGGGGCTGCCATGCCTTCGTCGCCGACCGATCCCGCTATCGCTCCCCCCGGCAATCCCGGGACCGGGGCATCGCGCGTATCGACGGCGGCAAAGCGTCCTGGCGTTGTGGCGACTGCCGCACCAACCGGTGCGGCAGCTTCGTTTGTGGCGCCAGGAGCACCGCTACCCGGTACCGTGCCGGTTTCCACGGTCTTGCCCCCGGCGCCGTCCGCGCCTGCCGGTCGTAAGCGTCCCGGACCTTCTCCAGTGACAGCCCGCACCGGTGCTCCCAATCTGCCCGATCCACTCGGCGACAACGTTGTCGGCGAGCGTGCCGTCGTGCCTACGATCCAGCAGGGCAAGGGGCGCGCGGCGCTCGCCAATGAACTGGTAGCCGAACCCGTGGCCGGCACCGTGCCCGCCACGCCGGGCGGCGATCTGTTCATCGACGCCGTCCTGGCGCAGTCTTATCGGCACTTCTTCGGCCCGACATCGCAGCCCGCGGTGCCGCCACGGCAGCAGGTCATCTCGATCACGCGGCTGATGGAGAAGCTGGCTTACCTGAAGCCGGCAGACCAGGCGCTGGTGCGCGAAGCCTTCCAGTTTTCGGATGAAGCGCACCTGGGGCAGTACCGGCAGAGCGGAGAGCCATACATCACGCATCCGGTGGCGGTGGCCGAGTTGTGCGCCGACTGGAAGCTGGACGTCCAGTCCATCATGGCGGCACTGCTGCATGATGTGATGGAAGATCAGGGCATCACGAAGAGCGAACTCGCCGAGAAATTCGGTCCGAAGGTCGCTGAACTCGTCGATGGCCTGACCAAGCTGGACAAGCTCGAATTCCAGAGCCGCGAGCAGGCGCAGGCGGAGAGCTTCCGCAAGATGCTGCTGGCGATGGCGCGTGACGTGCGGGTGATTCTGGTCAAGCTGGCCGATCGCACGCACAACATGCGCACGCTCGATTTCGTGCCGCCCGAAAAGCGGCGCCGGATCGCGCTGGAAACGATGGAGATCTACGCGCCGATCGCGCACCGACTGGGTCTCAACACGATTTACCGTGAGCTGCAGGACCTGTCGTTCAAGGTCGGCTCACCGTTCCGCTACGCTACGCTGGAAAAAGCCGTCAAGGCCGCGCGCGGCAACCGCCGCGAAGTGGTTCGACGCATCCTGGAGGCGGCGCAGGCCGCGCTGGGCGATGCTGGCATCGTCGCGGAGCTGTCTGGCCGCGAAAAGACGCTGTACAGCATCTATCGCAAGATGCACGACAAGCAGCTGTCGTTTTCGCAGGTGCTGGACGTCTACGGCTTCCGCGTGGTCGTGGAAACGCAGATGCACTGCTATATGGCGATGGGCGCGCTGCATGGCCTTTACAAGCCGATGCCGGGCAAGTTCAAGGACTACATCGCGATTCCGAAGATCAACGGCTACCAGTCGCTGCATACGACGCTGGTGGGTCCGTTCGGCACGCCGGTGGAGTTCCAGATCCGCACGCGCGGCATGCATCAGATTGCCGAGGCCGGCGTGGCCGCGCACTGGATGTACAAGCACCAGGCCGACCATGCCAACGATATCCAGCAGCTGGCACACCAGTGGCTGCAATCGCTGCTCGATATCCAGAGCCAGACCGGCGACTCGCAGGAATTCCTGGAACACGTCAAGATCGACCTGTTCCCGGACGCCGTCTACGTATTCACGCCCAAGGGCCATATTCGTGCGCTGCCGCGCGGCGCCACGGCGCTGGACTTTGCCTACGCGGTGCATAGCGATCTGGGCAACCAGTGCGTGGCGGTCAAGATCAACAACGAGCTGCTGCCATTGCGCACCGAGCTCAAGAGCGGTGACATCGTCGAGGTGGTGACGGCGCCGTACTCTAAGCCGAATCCGGCGTGGCTGGCGTTCGTGCGTACCGGCAAGGCGCGCGCGGCGATTCGCCACTACCTGAAGACCACCAAGCTCGATGAAGCCATCCAGCTTGGTGAGCGGTTGCTGGACCAGTCGGCGCGCCAGCTTGGCATCGAGCTGAAGGCCGTGCCGCAATCGGTCTGGGAGCGCATGATCCAGTGGACCGGTAACAAGACCCGCGAGGATATCTTCGCGGATCTGGCGCTGGGCCGGCGCGTGCCCGCCGTGGTGGCGCGCCGCATGGAAATCCTGCTGCAGGAATTGTCGGGCGACGTGGACAGCGCGCTGCTGGCTGCGGTGCAGACGTTCGCGGGCGAAGAAGCCCCGGCCGTGCCGATCACCGGCGACGAAGGTATGTCGATGATCTTCTCGGCTTGCTGCCGTCCGATTCCCGGCGATTCGATCGTCGGCTATCTGGGCAAGGGCGAGGGCCTGCAGATCCATGTGCAGGACTGCAAGGTGGCCAAGCGTCTGCACAGCAAGGACCCCGAGCATTGGATCGAGGTCATGTGGGCCAAGAAGACGACGCGCGCATTCGACGTGTCGATCAAGGTCATGGTGCGCAACGTGAAGGGCATCGTCGCGCGCGTGGCGGCAGACCTGACCGCGGCCGACGCCAACGTGGCCCACGTGGCGATGGAGCAGCAGCAGGTGGCGGGGCATCAGGAAGCCACCTACATGCAGTTCGTGATTCAGGTGCAGAACCGCCTGCACCTGGCCAACGTCATGCGCGCGCTGCGGCGCAACCCGGACGTCATCCGGATCTTCCGCGATCGCAACGACGGCTAGGCAGCCGGCGCACCCTTGTCGGGGTAGCGTACTTCCAGAATATCGATCTGTTCCAGGCCGGCCGGTGTGCGCAGCGGCACGGTATCGCCTTCGCGCGCCTTGATCAGTGCCTTGGCGATTGGCGAGATCCAGCTGACGTGATTGCTGTCGAGGTCGACCTCGTCCATGCCGACGATCGTGATGGTGGTCTCTTCGCCCGACTGGTTGGCATAGGTGACGGTGGCGCCGAAGAAGATCTGGTCGTTGTCTCCCTGCAGCGAAGGGTCCACCACCTCGGCCTTGTCCAGCCTGCGCGTCAGGAAGCGGATGCGCCGGTCAATCTCGCGCAGGCGCTTCTTGCCATATAGGTAGTCGCCATTCTCGGAGCGGTCGCCGTTGGAAGCCGCCCATGACACGATCTGCACAACGTCCGGGCGGTCTACGTCGATCAGATGCATCAGTTCGTCGCGCAGGCGCGTATAGCCAGCGGCGGTGATGTAGTTCTTGGTACCTGCGGGCAGAGGCGTTGCGCCTTCGGGAAGATCGTCGTCGTCATCGTTAGACGACTCTTTGACAAAAGCCTTGTTCATGTTCCGGTTCACTTCGTGAAGCTTCAATTATAGGAAGTTGCGCTCGACGGCCATCGCGCATGAAAAAAATGCGCGCAGGGGCTTCACAAAATTGAAAACTTCTATATAATCTCATTTCTCGGTTGCGGCTGTAGCTCAGTTGGATAGAGTACTTGGCTACGAACCAAGGGGTCGTGGGTTCGAATCCTGCCAGCCGCGCCAACCCGATACGTGAAAAGGGCTTCCAGAAATGGAAGCCCTTTTTGCATTCCTGCCTCTTTTCTGTCTCCCAAGCACGTAGTGTCCTGCGTGTTCTTTTCCCAGCGCTGTCGGTGTCTATCCTGTTTTCATGCGGAACAGGAACGCGCACGCCTGGACTCGTTCCAACATTCATCAGCAACCTCGCGGCGGAGGCAACTCATGCAACAGGAAGAGTGGCGCACGGAAGGCTATCGCGGCATGGACGCATACGTACTCGTGGTTTCGCATCACGACGCGATGGCGGGAAGCGTGGGGGATACCCAGGCGTGGGGCTATGAAGTACGCGTTGCGCAAGAGGGCATGGACCCCTCGGATGCTGGAGATACGGAGATGCTCTTCAGCGGCGCTCATGTTTTTGCCACGCGCCATGCGGCTGAAGTTGCGGCGTTCGCCGCGGCCTATGCGCTGATCGACAAGCTTGTGGGGGCGGCGCGCTGAAGCCATGTTGCCCGCGCGCGCGTCACACAGCGAGTTCCTTGCGATGTGTGCAATGGCTTATCTCAGGCCGATTCCGGTGCGATCGGTTTTCGATTGACCTGGATCATTTTTGGTTTGGTGCACGACTTCTAGTCTGGATGCGTGCGCGCCATCGTGCGCGTCTGCAGCAGATAACAGGGAGCGCATCATGCCCGAGTACGAAGGATTCAAGATCGTCTACGAAGTGATTGTTCTGCCCAAGGACAAGTGGGCCATCATGGTCGAGATCATTCGGCGTGAAGATGGCGAGGTTCTGATGGGGCGTCACAATCCTTTTCCGCGACAGCCGTTCGATACGAAGCTTGAAGCGCTGGATCACGTGAACCGCTATGTAGCGAGCACGATGAAGGATCTGGACGTGGGTACGAAGAGGGTGCTGCGGCGCATTGCGTAGCGCGGTACGCGCGAAGGCTGCACGGGGTGCGAAGGCCTTCAGCACAAGCTGAAGGCCTTTTCTTTCTTATGGTGCACAAAAGACTTGCCAGATGCTTCAGACTGCTGCATAATCTTTTTCTTCAGACGCGGGGTGGAGCAGTCTGGCAGCTCGTCGGGCTCATAACCCGAAGGTCGCAGGTTCAAATCCTGCCCCCGCAACCAAATACCCAAAAGGGCCGCACATCACGTGTGGCCCTTTTGCTTTTCTGCTTCCTCATCGCTGCTGCTTTATCGGCAGCCCGCGGCACCGGCGTTCCGTGCGCGCGGATGTCACCTTCCCGATTACTCGCTGGCACTTCACGTACGAAAGCCCCGCATGGCGGTATCCGCCAGCGGGGCTTTCGTGTATCCGACTTGAGGGATGTAAGTCAGGTCTTGATCAGGGATGCCGCGCGTTTGAAGGTATCGCGCACCTGCGGCTGTTCTTCCTTGTCCGCAGCCTCGGCACGTGCCTTCAGGCGCGATGCCAGCACGGCAAGGTTGCCGCCATTGCCGCATGCCCGTGCCGCGTCGTTCATTACTTGCGTCAGTTCCTGGTTGACGTCGGCGCCGTCGAAGGCGCTGACCGATAGCGCCGATACGCGCTCCAGGTAGCTGTTGACCAGTGCTTCATCATGTTGCGGTTCGTCGGGCATGGCGGCTCCTAGTCGAACGATAAACACTGAGGTGCGATCAGCCTGGGGCTATCGATGCGGTGGCAACTGCGGTGCCGCAATCACTCGCCGGCGCGCGGGTTTGAGTGCGCGAGTGGGCCACAACACGTAGTTGGTATGCGGGTCCATCGGCTTGCCGAAATAGGAGACCCAAACTTGTACGCCGTGCTCGGTTTCGGACACGATCGCCGCCACGGCACGCGCCGCGACAGACGGGGACTTCAGCAGGTCCGCCAGCGCTTCGACGCCCTGGACCACATGATGCTTCACCCCTTTGAACCACACGTATTGACGCATGGCAGCAAGAAAACGCTTGGTCATGAATTTTGCTCTTCTCGTTGGCAATGCGAAATTGAGACCACAGCTTACACGGATAGTTGTGACGGTTTTGTAGGCCTGCGTCTGATTTTCTCTTCACCTTTGAGTGAAAGTGACGGAATCGCACTTCGCAATGCGAAGGGGAATGGCGCGGCAAATGTGCGGTGTCAAATTGACAAGCAAATGTACTTGTCTTAGCGTGGTTGCATATGCTGCACATCATCTGACGTGTCTTGGCCCGCATGGGCATGGAGGCAATGTGGAAAGCGTGGCAGACCTCGAAGGGCGGCAGGAGCGCGGCAAGGCATTGCGCCAGAAAGTGCCGCGACGCGCGCATGAATCGACGGGCAACGTGGACCGTGATCCGATCCGCCTGCTCGAAGCCAGCAGCGCCGGGCGCGTCAACAAGCTGGTGCCACTACGTTATGGGCGCATGATTGCGTCGCCATTCACGTTCTTCCGTGGCAGTGCCATCCTCCAGGCACATGACCTGGCCGGCACGTCGAACTCGGGTCTGATCCACCAGATCTGCGGCGATTGCCACCTGTCGAACTTCGGCGGATTCGCCACGCCCGAGCGGGCGCTGCTGTTCGACGTCAATGATTTCGACGAAACGAGTCCAGGCCCCTGGGAATGGGACCTGAAGCGCCTGTGCGCCAGCTTTGTCGTGGCCGCGCGTCATCTGCGGCACGGCGCGGAGGCGGCGAATGACCTGGTCTTCCAGGTCGTCACCAGCTACCGCAACCGCATGGCCGAGTATGCGGAGATGAGCATTCTCGATACCTGGTACGACCGCATTACCTTCGAGCGCCTGTTCGAGGATGCGAGCGATCCCGATATCCAGAAGCGCATCCGGCGAGCGATGGAGCGCGCGGCCGAACGCACGCACGAAACGCTGCTACCCAAGCTTTCGGAGCGCGATGGCGACCGGTGGCGCATTCTCGATGCGCCGCCAGCCGTATTCCACGTGCGCGGCGCACGCACGCTGTTCGATCCGAAGGACGAATGGCTTGGCGTTGACAATCCACGAATGGTTGTCGAGCAGTGTTTTGCCGACTACGTTTCCACACTGGCGTCAGACCGCCGTGAGCTGCTTTCACACTTCAAGCTGCACGACATGGCATTCAAGGTAGTGGGTGTGGGCAGCGTCGGCACCCGCTGCCTGATTCAGTTGATGATCGACACCCACGGCAAGCCGCTGTTCCTGCAGGTCAAGGAAGCCTCGAAGTCGGTGGTGGCGCGCTACTTCAAGTCACCGTCGAATTCGCATGACGGCCGCCGCGTGGTGGAAGGGCAGCGGCTGATGCAGGCGGCCAGCGATCCATTCCTTGGCTGGTCGAAGGGACCATTCGGCCGCCATTTCTATATCCGCCAGCTGCGCGACATGAAGTTCTCGGCCGACATCGAGCTGATGGATCTCAATCTGCTGGCCGCCTATGGCCGCGTATGCGGCTGGGTGCTGGCGCGCGCCCACGCCAAGGCAAGCGGCCTGGCAGCGGAGATCAGCGGCTATCTGGGCACGAGCGACCGCATGGCCGAATCGATGATCGCCTATTCGAACGCCTACGCCGACCAGGTGGAGCGGGACTACGATGTGTTCGTGAGGGCCTGTCGGTCGGGACGGCTCGAGGCGCGTACCGATGCCGATATGGCCGCCGATTTCCGCGTGTAGATGCAACCTTTGGGGGAGCACCGATGACTGAATCCATGCTGCTGCAACTGATGGTGGAGGTAGAGAAAGCCGACCCCATCGACTACGCGAATCTGCCGTTCGACGACGAAAAGCTGCGCATGCTGGCCTGCAAGCTGATTGCCGAGCGATCCACTGAGCTGGAGACCTCGGGGTTGTCGCAGGAAGCGCTGCTGGCCACACTCTGGGCGTCCACCGCCAAGCTCGTGCTGGAGAACATCGTGCTCAACGCCCGGCTGCTGACGCTACAGGGCAAGCCAGAAGACGCGCGCGTACTGATCGACCGGATCGCCAGGCAATCACGCGGAAAGTCCTGAGCGCAAGGCCGCCGCGAGCGGTCCATGCATCACATGGTGCGTGGACGTCGCCGATTGGCTAAAATAGCGCGTTTTCCGCCCCCATCGTCACTGCAGGTCTTTCTGGGGCGAGTTTGTCCTGGAGGATTTTCGGGTGATCAAATGGATAATCGTCGCGGCCTACCTGGGTGCCATCCTGTATGTGCACTTCCGCGGCAAGGTAAGGCTGCCGTTGATGCGCCAGATGCTCGATCATTCGGCACTGGTCGCGCCGATCAACTGCTTCATGTACATGTTCTCGGGCGTGCCGCGCACGCCATACATCGGCGTTGACCGCTTTCCCGAACTGGAAAAGCTGCGCGCCGCATGGCCGCAGATTCGGGACGAGGGTCTGGCCCTGATCGCGATGCGCAAGATCAAGGCTGCCGACAAGAACGACGACGCTGGTTTCAACTCTTTCTTCAAGTACGGCTGGAAGCGCTTCTACCTGAAATGGTACGAGGCACAGCATCCGTCGGCGGAAACCCTCTGCCCGAACACGGTGGCGCTGCTGCGTGAGATGCCGTCGGTCAAGGCCGCGATGTTTGCCGAGCTGCCGCCCGGCGGCAAGCTCAATCCGCACCGCGATCCGTTCGCCGGTTCGCTGCGCTACCACCTGGGCCTGTCCACCCCGAATGACGACCGCTGCTTCATCGAAGTGGATGGCGAGCGCCACAGCTGGCGCGACGGGCAGGGCGTGGTGTTCGATGAAACCTATCTGCACTGGGCCGAAAACCGCAGCGAAACCGACCGTCTGATCCTGTTCTGCGATATCGAGCGTCCGATGCGATATCGCTGGGCTGCCTCGTTCAACCACTGGATGGGCCGCAAGGTGATGACGGCCGCCAGCTCGCCGAATGACGACAACGACCAGACCGGTGCGATCAACAAGCTGTTCCGCTTCGTGTGGCTTGGCGGCCAGTACCGCCGCCGCTTCAAGGCCTGGAACAAGAGCGTCTACTACGTGACCAAGTTCGGCCTGATCATCGGCGGTGTGGCACTGATCGTGTTGCTCTGACCGGGAGCGGTTCACGAAAAACGGCAGGCTTGAGGCCTGCCGTTTTTTTTCGCCGTGCAAAGCCGCGCTTCAGTCCGCGTTGGACTCGCGTCGCCGCTCGTTGCCCAGCGCTTCGTAATACGCCCGCTTGGATTCGTACATGCGGTGGTCGGCCAGCTTGACCGTGTCGGTCAAGCGGTCGCCCTGGATGCAGGTGGCCGCACCGATCGAAAACGAAAGGCGCGCGCCGGGATAGAACTGGTTGTTGAGCACAACCACTTCCTCGATCTGCTCGACGACCGTGGCCGCGCCGCGTTCGTCACGGCCCGGCAGCAACACCATGAACTCGTCACCGCCGATACGCGCGATGCAAGCCTGTTCGCCCACTGCCTTTTTCAGGACCTCGCCCGTGCGGCGCAGCAGCGCGTCGCCGTCGCCGTGGCCGAACTGGTCGTTGATCAATTTCAGCCCGTTCAGGTCGACCGCGATGACACTGACCGGCCACGGGCCCTTGCGGCCCAGCCTGGCCAGTTCGTCTTCGTAATACGCGCGGTTGTAGAGCTTGGTCAGCACGTCGTGCTTGCCCAGGAATTCCACATAGGCCTCGGCCTTCTTGCGCGCGGTGATGTCGGTCAGCGAGACCAGCACCTGGTCCCAGTCCGCTTCGCGCCCCGGAAACACGGACCACTGCATGAACACATCGACGGAGCGCCCATCCAGTGCGTAGTTGATGACTTCGCGTTGCTGCCAGAGTTTCTCGTGCCAGAGGTCGATCAGTTGCTCGGCAAAGTGGATGCGCATGTCGTCGCGGAACACGTCGCCCAGGCGGGACAGCAGGATCTCCTTGCTGGGCGCGCCAAACATCGCCAGCGTCTGCTGATTGACGTCCAGCACGCGAATCTCCTGCATGCAGCGCGAGACGAAATCCGGATGCACGTTCAGGAACGTGCGGAAATCGGTAATGCCGGCCGCGCGCACTTCATCGAGCAGCATCTTCACGGCGCTGAAGTCTTCCACCCACAGCGACACGGGCGAATGCTCGAACAGCCCGACGGCGTACTGCTGGGCGCGGCGCAGGTCGCGCTCGGTGCGCACCCGCGCGGTGATGTCCTCGATCGACAGCAGCACGCGCGACCAGTCGGCTTCATGGCCGGGCATCACATTGGCTTCCAGGCGGATGTCGAGCCGTTCGCCGTCCAGCGTGTAATTCACGGTCTGGCTGGAAAAGTGCCGGCCGCCATCCCAGAGTTGGGCCAGTTCCTCGACGTGCTGGTCGAACATGTCGTCGCGGAACACGCTGTCGAGGTTGGCCACCAGGTGAGTCAGGTCACGGGCGCGGAACAGGTTCAGCGTGCGCTGGTTGACGTCCAGCACACGGATCAGCGCGGAACAGCGCGCCACTTCGGCAGGGTTCTCGCGCAGGTGGCGGCGCAGGTCGGTCACACCATCGGCACGCAGTTGCTCAAACGCCTGGCGCACTGCGCTGAAGTCTTCCAGCCAGAGCGAGACGGGCGCTAGCTGGAACAGCGTCTGATAGTCGTTGTCGAGCGGCGATGCCGCGGCTGCGTGCCCCAAGTTGTTCTCCCTTGTCATGACGATGGCGTACCGCGCAATAGGATAGGCGAGGGCGCGTGCGTTGGGGAAGAATCGGGGACGAAAATCGGTGGCGCGCGCGGGTTTTTGCGTGCGCGCCACGCCGGGAGCTAGCCTGCCAGGCGGCGCGCCGCGGCCGCAACGGTGTCCAGTGCCTGTTCCAGCGCGGGGGTGCGCAGGTTGCCGCAATTCAGCCGCAGGTAGTGATTGAATCGGTTCGAGTTCGAGAACATGGCGCCCGGCATCACGCGAATGCCATCGCCAATCACCTGTTCGAATACCGCCTCGGACGACACGCTCCCCGGCATTTCCACCCACAGGTGCAGGCCGCCACGCGGCAGCGTCAGTCGCGTGCCCGCCGGGAAGGTGGCCGCCACCTTCTGCGCCATCCATTCGCGTTGCGTGCGCAGCTGCGTGCGCAAGCGGCGCAGATGCCGGTCGAACGCACCTGTGCCCATGTATTCGGCCACTGCGATCTGGGTCAGCATTTCGTTGGGCCGGGACAGTCCGAACTTGAGCATTTCCACGCGGGCCTGCCACTTGCCGGCGGTGATCCAGCCCAGCCGCATGCCGGGCGCCAGCACCTTGTGCAACGACGCGCAGTGGATCACCGTGCCGGTGGTGTCCCATGACTTGGCCGACGACAGCGGCGTGTCGTCGTCGAACGTGGCCGAGCAGCAGTCGTCCTCGATCATCGCGATACCGCGCGCGGCACACCATGCCACCAGCCGCTGTTTGTGCGCGTCGGGCATTACGCAGCCAAGCGGGTTTTGCAGATTGGGTACCACGCACACGGCCTTGATGTTGGCATAGGTCTGCGCGGCGAGTTCCAGCGCTTCGAGCGAAATGCCGGTCTGGGGGCTGCAGGGAATTTCCAGTGCACGCATGCCCAGGCTTTCCAGGATCTGCAGCAGGCCGTAGTAGGTAGGGGATTCCACCGCGATAACGTCGCCAGGCCCGGCCACTGCCCGCAGCGCGAGCGTCAGGGCTTCCGTGGCGCCGTGGGTGACCACGATCTCCTCGGGCGACACATTGATGTGAGAACGCAGTGCGTGCCGTGCCAGCGCCGCGCGGAAAGCCGGATGACCGTCGGAATCGACGGACGTGCCAAACAGCTCGGGATACTTGCGCAGCGCACGCATGGCCGCGTTACGCAGCGCATCGGTCGGATACAGCTCGGGCGCGCCGCACGCGCCACCAAGGTTGATACGGTGATGCTTGCTGCGCGCGAGGATGGCCGAGATGCGTTGGTGGATGCCCACGTACTGCGCAGGATCGGGCAGGCCGGCCACGGGTTCTTCGATAGGGGCCAGGGCAGGCCGCACCGGCGTGCAGACAAAGTAGCCGGAACGGGGCCGGGCTTCGAGCAGCCCTGCGGATTCCAGTTCGCGGCACGCCTGCAGCGCGGTGGACAGGCTCACATCGTGCAGGCCCATCAGCGAGCGGACCGATGGCATACGATCCCCCGGCGATAGCGTGCCCGTCGAGATGGCCTGGCGATAATGGCCCGCCAGCCGCTGGTAGAGCGGTGCGGACGAATCCTGGAGGGCGGTTGGGACTATCGCGGACATGGCGCAATCATCGCGCGCGGGCGATGCTCGGAACAGATACAGATGAGTGGTCGCTGTATCGTAACAGGCCGGAAGTTTTTCATCTGTTCTGGTCGTGGCCGGAATTGCTTGTGCCTGTTGGCCTGGCAGGCGCGCCGATACGCTGGTGGCATGTTCGACGTTGCCCGAAGGAGCGCCACCATGCCATTCCACGACCCGATTCCCGGCGAAGTCCGGACCGTCAGCCTTTTCACCGATCAGTGCATCACTGTGCACTTGCGCGCGGGTGCGGTGGTGCACGTCTCACAAGGCAGCGTGGCCGTGACCGATGCTCCGCGCTGGCTGGCCGGGCAGGTTTGCCAGCCGTCGCGCGACCTCCATGCCGGGGGCGTCCGCGTGATCGAAAGGGCAGGTTGGCACCAGTTGGTGGCGCGTGGGCCGGCGCAGCTTCGCGTCATGCTGCCGGCGGCGCGCCCAGGGGTGTGGCGGCTGATAAAATCGCGCTTCGGCCGTTCTGGCCTCCTGCTGGGTAACCCCCGGCCACCAGACATCAAGGCCGCAGAATAATCGGTACCCCATGCTACGTCTCAGTGAAGTCAAACTGCCGCTCGACCATGCCGAGAGCGACCTCGAAGCTGCCGTGCGCAGCCATCTCGCACAAATCGGTGTCAAGGGCGACGGCCTTGTCGGATTTACGGTGTTCCGGCGCGCGCACGATGCGCGCAAGCGCGACGATATCAAGCTGACCTACATCATCGATATCGAAGTCAGGGACGAGGCCGCGGCAGTCAAGCGCATGCAGCGCAAACCGAACTGGAGCGTCACGCCGGACATGACGTACCACTTCGTGGCCAGGGCGCCGGAAGGCGGCCCGAAGTCGCGGCCCGTGGTGATCGGCCTGGGGCCGTGCGGCCTGCTGGCTGGCCTGCTGCTGGCGCAGATGGGGTTTCGGCCGATCATCCTCGAACGTGGAAAGGAAGTGCGCGAACGCACCAAGGATACGTTCGGGCTGTGGCGCAAGAGCGTGCTCAATCCTGAATCGAACGTGCAGTTTGGCGAGGGTGGTGCGGGCACGTTCTCGGACGGCAAGCTCTATAGCCAAATCAAGGACCCGAAGCACTACGGCCGCAAGGTTCTGAACGAATTCGTGCGCGCTGGCGCGCCCGAGGACATCCTGTTCAAGGCGCGTCCACATATCGGCACGTTCCGCCTTGTGAGCATGGTCGAGAAGATGCGCGCCGAGATGCTGGAGCTTGGTGCCGAGATCCGCTTCGAGACCCGCGTCGACGACATCGATATCGACAACGGGCAGGTGCGTGGCCTGAAGCTATCGAATGGCGACTACCTGCCGTGCGATCACGTGATCCTGGCCGTGGGCCACAGCGCCCGCGACACGTTCGAGATGCTGCACGAGCGCGGCGTATTCATGGAAGCCAAGCCGTTCTCGCTGGGATTCCGCATCGAACATCCGCAGGGCCTGATCAACCGCAGCCGCTTCGGCAAGTTCGCCGGCAACAAGCTGCTGGGCGCGGCCGACTACAAGGTCGTGCACCACGCCAGCAACGGCCGCGCCGTGTACAGCTTCTGCATGTGTCCCGGTGGCACCGTGGTGGCGGCGGCGTCCGAGCCGGGCAGGCTCGTGACCAACGGCATGAGCCAGTATTACCGTGCCGAGCGCAATGCCAACGCAGGCATCGTCGTTGGTATTACGCCGGACGAGGACTACCCCGGCGGTCCGCTGGCCGGTATCGAGTTCCAGCGCAAGTGGGAAGAGCGCGCGTTCGAGCTGGGCGGTAGCGACTATCGTGCGCCGGGCCAGCTGGTGGGCGACTTTATCGCGGGCCGTCCTTCGACGTCGCTCGGTTCGGTCGAGCCGTCGTACAAGCCCGGCGTGACGCCCACGGATCTGAGCACGGCGCTGCCGGACTACGTGATCGATGCCATCCGCGAGGCGCTGCCCGAGCTCGACAAGAAGATCGCCGGGTTTGCCATGCACGATGCCGTGCTGACGGGCGTGGAAACGCGTACTTCGTCGCCGCTGCGCATCCAGCGCAATCGCGACGATTATCAGAGCATCAACGTGCGCGGCCTGTACCCGGCAGGTGAGGGCGCGGGCTACGCGGGCGGTATCTACTCGGCGGCGATCGATGGCATCGAGGTGGCCGAGGCCGTGGCGCTGCACATCGCAAACGGGAAGTGAGCATGACGCAGCAGGCCGGGCACGACCCGAAAAGCGATCTTCAGCATGACAAGGTTGTGGCTGACGTCCGTCACTGGCTGACGCGCGCCGTGATCGGGCTGAACCTCTGCCCGTTCGCCAAGAGCGTGCATGTGAAGAACCAAGTGCGATACGTGGTCAGCGAGGCGTCCAGCGATGCCGATGCGCTGGACGATCTGGAGCGCGAACTGCGCCTGCTGGCTGAAGCCGATCCCGAGCAGATCGACACGACGCTGCTGATCATGCCGCATGCGTTGGCCGATTTCCTGGCCTACAACGACTTTCTGTATTTTGCCGACCGGCTGCTTGGCAGTCTGAAGCTGGAAGGCACGTTGCAGATTGCGAGCTTCCATCCGCAGTACCAGTTCGAGGGAACGGAGCCGGACGATATCGAGAACTTCACGAATCGTGCGCCATATCCGATCCTGCATCTGCTGCGCGAAGACAGTATCGCCCGCGCCGCCGAAGCGTTTCCCGAGGCCGAGGATATCTACGAGCGGAACATGGAAACGCTGCGCCAGCTGGGCCACGCCGGCTGGCTCAAGTGGATGGCGGGCAAGAGCGATCTGTAGAGACAGACCGCCGGCGCATCAGGCGGGCGTGAAAAACCGCTCGCCCAGTTCTTCCAGGCCCACCGATTCCAGCACTTGCTTGAGGCGCTCCGCCGGGCGGCGGCGCGGCAGATCCTTGTACTGGGCGATGATCAGCTCGTTCTTCATCGAGTGCTCCCAGCCCACGAGTTCCGTCACGCTGACCTGATAGCCATGTGCTTCCAGCTGCAGGCAACGCAGCACATTGGTCAGCTGGCTGCCGAATTCGCGCGTGTGCAGCGGATGGCGCCAGATTTCGGTCATCGGATTGCCGGCGAGCAGCCGGCCTTTGTGCTTGCGCAGCACGCTGGCCACCTCGGCCTGGCAGCACGGCACCAGCACGATGTGCTGCGCCTGCTTGGCCAGCGCAAAGCGGATGGCGTCGTCGGTAGCAGTGTTGCAGGCGTGCAGGGCCGTGACGACGTCGATGGTTTCCGGCAGGGCCGCCGATGTGATCGAATCCGCCACCGACAGGTTCAGGAAGGACATCCCCGGAAATCCCAGCCGCGTGGCCAGTGCCTGGGAGCTGGTCACCAGTTCTTCGCGTGTCTCGATTCCGAAGATATGCGAGTCGTCCTTCAGGTCCTTGAAGAACAGGTCGTAGAGGATGAAGCCCAGGTACGACTTGCCCGCGCCGTGGTCTACCACCGAGACCGCCCCCTTGGCGTCCTTCACTTCGCGTAGCAGCGGCTCGATAAACTGGAACAGGTGGTACACCTGCTTGAGCTTGCGGCGGCTGTCCTGGTTCATCTTGCCGTCGCGCGTCAGGATATGGAGCTCCTTGAGTAGCTCGATGGACTGGCCGGGGCGGACTTCGTAATTACTGGACATCGGGAATTCAGGGCGCTTCGGAAAGGGTGCCAGTTTACCGAAAACGGCGGCCCCCTACTTTTGTGGGCTAAAGTCCACCCCCGTTTCTGCCGTTGACTCTCCGATACGACAAGCAGAGTTGGCGCAAGTACGGCCGTCCAAGCGGAAGGACCCGGGGCACGAACCCCAGCCGGCTGGTGCCATGCAGAACGAGAAAGCGGGGAGCCATGAACGCGGACGTGGGATTACGCCTGGAACTTAACCAGCCGGGAGATCAGATAAGAGCGTGCTTTGCGCCGGAAACCGGGCGAATGCCTCCGGACCGCGCGGCACTGGAAGCTTCGCTGGCCGATCACGGCTGGCAGGGCGCCCGCCTGGACCCGGCGGCCGTCACCGGATTCCTGACGCAGTGCCAGCTGACCGACCGCGAAATCGATGCGGTCATCGGCAGCGTACTGGACGGCGCGTTCGAGCTTGAAGTCACCGGCGACAAGCTGCAACTGCTACTGACGCTGATGCCGCCCGAAGGTGGCCGTCCCATCGAAGAGAGCGATATCGCCGCGGCCGCTGCGTCGATGGGTGTGGTGGCGCTGCTCGATTCGGCGGCCATCCGCGTGGCGCTGGAGGCGGGCGCCTGCGAAGGCCGCGAGATTGCGCGTGGCGTGGCGCCAGTGCAGGGCGAGCAGGCCCGCTTCGACAGCCTGGTGCAGCAGCAACGGCCCGCGCAGGCCGATAACGAAGACGAGCGCGTGGACCTGCGAGACCTGGGCAGCTTGCTGCTGGTGAATCCGGGTACCGCGCTGATGCGCCGCACTGCGGCCAGGTCCGGCAAGGATGGCATGGACATCCTGGGCAAGCCGATTGCCGCCGATATCGTGGTCGATACCCCTTACGCGGCGGACCTGACCGGCGTGGCCGCGGACCCCAACGATCCCAATCTGCTGCTGGCCGTTATCGCCGGGTCTCCGCGCGTGCTGCCGAACGGGGTGATGGTCAGCCCGGTGGTGGACGTCGAAGCCGTGGACCTGCACTCGGGCAACGTCAATTTCGATGGCTCGCTGCGAGTATCGGGCGATATCCGTACGGGCATGTCGGTGCGCGTAACCGGCGACGTGGTGGTGCAAGGCACGATCGAGGCCGCCCATGTGGAGGCCGGCGGCGATGTGATCGTCAAGGGCGGCATCATCGGCAAGTCTGATTCGGCCCACGGCGGCGACCCGAATGAGATTGCCAGCGTGCGCACCAAGGGCGCGGTCCATGCGCGCTACATTCAGAACGCCAGAGTCGAGGCAGCCACGGAAGTGGTGGTCGAAAGCGGCATCCGGCAAAGCGATGTGTCAGCCGGTGAGCGTGTGGTGGTGGGCACGCCGACGGGGCAGGGCAGTATCAGCGGCGGACGCACGCGCGCGCTGCAAACGGTGAGCGTGGCGACGCTGGGCGCGCCAGCCGGGACGGCGACGAGCGTCCAGGTAGGGCTGAACCCGTTTGCGGATGAGCAGAAAGCCGAGCTGGAGGTGCGCCGCCGCAAGGTGCTGGACGATCAGGCCAAGCTGCAGCAACTGGTGGCGTTCTTCGCCAAGCATCCCGAACGCGCGCAGGGCGATGTCCGGGAAAAGGCGCGTGCCACGATGTACAAGATCAACAAGGATCTGTTCGAACTCGATGCGGAGATTGCCAGGGTGGCCGAGCAGATCAAGCCGTCCGACGATGCCGTGATCGCGGTCGGCCGCCGCATTCATGGCGGGGTGACATTGCAGGTGGGGCACAAGGTGCTGAAGGTCATGGAAGACAAGACCGGCGGCCAGGTGCGCGTCATCGAAGACCGCATCACGGTGACTTGAACCTGTGACTTGAACCACTGAAGGATTGCGGTGGCGGCCGTAGCACGTCCGCGCACCGCATAGCGGATCGGCGTTGCTTCTTGCAACGCGGTGACGAGGCGCGGATGCATCGCTGAACGATGTGCGACGCTTCTTCCGCGCACCAAAGCAAAAAGGGCAACCCCAGTGGGTTGCCCTTCTTACTTCAAGTGAATGGTGCCGGAGATAGGAGTCGAACCTACGACCTTCGCATTACGAATGCGCTGCTCTACCAACTGAGCTACACCGGCGAAACCTAGACTTGTGAAACCTGTTCTATCCCTGAAACCCGCGCCGTTGCTGCGTTCGCAGTGTTTGCGTCGAATCGGATAGAGCCAGCGATAATATCAGCGGCTTCCGGATTTGTGAAGCCCCTCATGCAGGTTTTTTCTGAAATCCTGCGGGGAGAGGGCGCCCGGAGTGGCTGTGGCAGCAGGCTGGCGCTGCGACAACAGGCGTAAGGATCGCACGAAGCGTGATCGAGGCTTGAAGCAAAAAGGGGGCGAAGCCGCCCCCTTTTCCGGATTGACCAAAGGTGGTCAGTTCAGCAACCCATCAGAACTTGTGGCGCAGGCCGGCCATCACGCCCACGCGGCTGCCGTGGCCGTAGAACGGCGTCTGGAAGGTGGGCTGTGCACCCAGCGTGCGCCATGCATCGGTCAGCGTCGTGTAGTCGGCTTCGAGATAGACGTCGGTGCGCTTGCTGAACGCATAGTCGAGCATCAGCGCGCCCGTGAAACGGTTGCCCGAGTCGCCGGCATGCTTCAGATGATCGTAGGTGCCGATTGCGATCAGCGACCATGCCTGATCGAACTGGTACTTGGCGCCCAGGTAGCCGGCCTGGTTCTTGTAGCCGGCGTTGTCGACGTTGCTGTTCGTGTAGCCGAGGTAGATCGTGGCCGGACCCGCCGTGTACGTGCCGCCCAGCGTCCAGACCTTCTGGTCGCTGTTCGGTACGGTCACGCCGTAGTAGCTCGTGGTGTCCTTCATGATCTGGTAACCGCCGGCCACCATGAACGGACCCGCTGCATAGGTCAGGCTGCCGCCCGTCGACGACGACCGCGCAACGCTGCCGGGTTGCTCGCCGAATGCATGCTGGGCGGCAATGGTGAATCCGCCGAACTTGCCGGCGTACTTGACCATGTTGTCCTGGCGCACGCCGCCGGTGTAGTTGCCACCCTGGAAGCCGACGATGGCCAGGTTCGCCAGCGCCATCGCGTCGTAGCTGGCGATGACCTCATGGATCACCGTGAACTGGCGGCCGAGCGTGACCGTGCCGAAGTCGCCTTGCAGGCCGACGTATGCCTTGCGTCCGAACAGGCGGCTGCCCTGCAGGCTCTGGCCGGCGTCCGGCGAGAAGCCCGATTCGAGCACGAACAGCGCCTGGTAGCCGCGCCCAAGATCTTCCACGCCATAGAGACCCCAGCGGCTGCCGGTCAGCACGCCGTCGGTCATCTGCACCTTGCCGTTACCGGCGGCGCTTTCATTGGTGGTGTAGCGGATCGTGGTGTCGACAATGCCGTACAGCGTGACATTCGACTGCGCATGGGCCGGTGCCGCGGCACCAATGGCCGCTAGGGCTGCTGTGGTGACGAAGGGCGCAAGGGCTCGCTTCATGGTGTAGGTCTCCATCCTGGCTCGTTATGACGTTTTTGCTGCGAAAAACCGGTGCCGAATGCTTTTTTGCTTCTGCTGCCGCGTGTGGATCGGCGTGGCATTACCTTCACCGGTGTGCATGGGAGGCGCGCAGGGAAACGGTTCCCAGGCGCCAGGGCATGCAGCGCAAATCAATTGGGAAAGGCAATTGATGTGATCTGATGTCCTATGACATCGTACCTTACAGAAAAATAACGAAGCAAGACATACGATGAGACATTGGGTGGCTGAACAACACTGGAATGCGATATCAAATACCGCTTAATTCGGTTCCAATCCGGTGCATTTCCAAATTCTGCATTTGCTTAATTTGCATTGCAGCAAATGCGCGTCAGTTTCATGTAAGTTATTTAAATTCAACGGGAAAGCGTTTGCTGGCACCAAATTATGGGGTTTCTGGCGAGCAATTCCGGCATCGTTCAAACGCAGAAACTCACTCATATGAGTGAGGAAAATTCGCAGAGCAGCAATTAACGTCTGCATGTCTGCAACTTAAAACTTCTAGGGAATTTACTTAGGCCGTGTCACCTTGACCGAAGTTGGGGAGACGATTAGATTCCAGTTGCGTTGTATGACGACAGATCAATTACACCCTATTTAGTCATTTGCGCGCGTTGAGCTGGTCCCGCGCGCCTGTGCAGCCCGACACCATGTCTCAGAACTCCTCCCAAGACCCGCTCGACGGCGTCACTACCCGTTGCCATCGCATTCTCCTGACCGGCGCGGCCGGCAATCTCGGCAAGGTTCTGCGAGACCGGCTGAAGCGCTATGCCGATGTGGTCCGCGTTTCCGATATCGCCAATCTCGGTGAAGCCCGCGAGCAGGAAGAAGTGGTTGCCTGCGACCTGTCCGATGCCAAGGCAGTGCATGCGCTGCTGGAGGGCGTCGATGCCGTGGTGCATCTCGGCGGCGTTTCCGTGGAACGCCCGTTCGAGGAAATCCTGCCCGCCAATATCCAGGGCACCTACAACCTCTATGAAGCGGCGCGCCGTCAGGGCGTGCGCCGCATCGTGTTTGCCAGCTCGAACCACGTCATCGGTTATTACCGGCAGGGCGACGTGCTCGATGCCGACACGCCGGCCAGGCCCGATGGCTATTACGGCGTAAGCAAGGCATTCGGCGAACAGCTGGCCAGCTTCTACAGCGATCGGTACGGCATCGATACCGTGGCGCTGCGTATCGGGTCCTCGTTCCCCGAAGCGAAGGATCGACGCAT
Organism: Cupriavidus sp. 291-E7; assembly: GCF_057798835.1. Classification (NCBI taxonomy): domain Bacteria; kingdom Pseudomonadati; phylum Pseudomonadota; class Betaproteobacteria; order Burkholderiales; family Burkholderiaceae; genus Cupriavidus; species Cupriavidus sp. 291-E7. The sequence continues at coordinate 104,916 of NZ_JBYOJV010000010.1, read as the reverse complement.
GCTCGTCACCTGGCTTGGCTACGACGATCTGGAGCAACTGATCAAGCGTGCGATCTTCGTGCCGAAGGTCGGCTTTCTGATCGTCTACGGTGCCTCGGCCAACCGCGACAGCTGGTGGGACAACAGCAAGGCGGCGCGCCTGGGCTTCCAGCCCGTGGAGTCGTCCGAGCAGTTCCGCGCCAAGGTGGAGTCGGTGCCTCCGCTGCCGGCGGACGACGAGGCCGGCTGGTACCAGGGCGGGGCCTTCGTCAAGGCCGGGCCCTTCGGAGACTGAACGCGATGCCGGACACCTTCGAGAGAATCGGCAACATGCGCTGCGGCGTGGGCGAAAGCCCCGTCTGGCACGCAGGCGACGCCGCGCTCTACTGGACCGATATCCCGAACCGTACGCTGTGGCGTTTCGATCCGGCCACCGGCGGCACGGATCATTGGGCCATCCCCGAGATGGCTGGCTGCATGGCGATGACGGCAGACGGTGGCTGGCTGCTGGCAATGGAGAGCGGCATCTTCCGCATCGGCCGGCTGGTGGCGGGGCAGCCCGCTCCGGCACTGCAACGCGTGGCAACCGTGCGGCACGCGCGTGACGGCATGCGTTTCAACGATGGCCGCTGCGACCGCCAAGGCCGTTTCTGGGCCGGCACGATGGTGATGGATATGTCGCTGGCCGCCACCGACGGCAAGCTCTACCGCTACGACGCACGCAGCGGCGCGCTCGACGTGATCCGCGAAGACATGATCACGCCGAACGGCCTGGCCTTCAGCCCCGATGGCCGCACGATGTACGTGTCCGACTCGCACCCCGCGCGGCAGGCCGTATGGGCCTATGACTACGACATCGATACGGGCACGCCGGGCAACGGCCGCGTGTTTATCGACATGAACCTGTATCCGGGCCGGCCCGATGGCGCGGCCATCGATGAAGACGGCTGCTACTGGATCTGTGGCAACGATGCCGGCCAGGTGCACCGGTTCACGCCCGATGGCCGCCTGGACCGCAGCGTGGCCGTGCCATTCGCCAAGCCCGCGATGTGCGCATTCGGGGGGCGCGAGCTCGACACGCTTTACGTGACTTCCATCCGCACCGATGACACCGACCCGCTGTCTGGCGCCGTGGTGGCGTTGCGCCCTGGCGTGCGCGGAACGGCGGAGCCTGTGCTGCGCGACTGACGAGATCCAGAGACGGCGCGCCGAGCCAGGCGCGCCGGGCAATGCGTTGACTTGAAGAACGAATAAATCCGATAACCAGGAGGCAAACAACATGTTGCAACAACGTTTTATGCGTACCCGTCTGGGTACCCTGATGGCCGCACTCGTCGCCGCCGTGGCGCTGCCGGTCGGCGTGCACGCCGCGGAATTTCGCTCCGCCGACATCCATCCCGACGACTATCCGACCGTACAGGCCGTGCGCTACATGGGCGATCTGCTCAAGCAGCGCTCGAACGGCAAGATGTCGGTCAAGGTATTCGCGCAAGGCTCGCTGGGCAGCGAGAAGGACGCCATCGAGCAGACCAAGATCGGCGCGCTGTCGATGGTGCGTGTGAATTCGGCCGCGATGAACAACATCTGCGAGGCAACCATCGTGCCGACGATGCCGTTCCTGTTCCGCTCCACCGAGCACATGCGCCATGTGCTGGACGGCCAGGTTGGCGAAGACATCCTGAAGTCGTGCGAAAAGAACGGCTTCATCGGCCTGGCCTGGTATGACAGCGGCTCGCGCTCGATGTACACCACCAAGCGCCCGATCAAGACGCTGGCCGACGCCAAGGGCATGAAGATCCGGGTGCAGCAGTCGGACCTCTGGGTATCGCTGCTCGAAGCCATGCACGCCAACGCCACGCCGATGCCGTGGGGCGAGGTCTACACCGCGCTGAAGACCGGGCTGGTCGATGGCGCCGAGAACAACTGGCCCAGCTACGAAAGCTCGCGCCAGTTCGAAGTGGCCAAGTATTACTCGCTGACCGAGCATTCGATGGCCCCCGAAATGCTGATGTTCTCGAAGGTTGCGTGGGACCGCCTGTCCAAGGAAGACCAGGCGATGGTGCGCCAGGCCGCCAAGGACTCGGTGCCGTACATGCGCAAGCTCTGGGATGAGCGCGAGCAGAAGTCGCGCAAGCTGGTCGAGGCTTCGGGCGTGCAGATCATCCAGGTGGACAAGGCATCGTTCCAGGCCGCGATGAAGCCCGTCTACGACCGCTTCATTACGAGCGCGCAGATGAAAGACCTCGTGCGCCGCACGCAAGAGACGAAGTAACCCACGCAGTCAGCAGCAGGGAATTTCATCATGCTTTCGCCATCCCCAACGCCGGCCACGCCGGCGGATGGCGCGCATGGTCCCGCCGACAAGGCGGTGGCCGTGCACGCCAGTTTCTACACCCGTTTCTGTGCCTCGCTGGCACGCGCATGCCTGGGCCTGGGCGTCTTCGGCCTGGTGCTGCTCGTGATCGCGGTGCTCTATCAGGTTTTCGGCCGCTACGTGCTCAACGACACGCCCACCTGGGCCGAGTCGATCGCGATGCTGCTGGTGCTCTATGTGACCATGTTTGGCACTGCCGTCGGCGTGCGGGACTCGGGCCATATCGGCCTGGAGTCGCTGCTCGTGCTGCTGCCGGACCATTTGCGCACCAAGCTCGAACTGCTGATCCACACACTGGTCGGCATGTTTGGCGCGATCATGGCCTACAACTGCGCGTTCCTGGCAATGTCCGTTGCCGACTACAAGCTGCCGACGCTGGGCATTTCCGAAGGCTGGCGCTATCTGCCACCGGTGATCGCCGGCGTGCTGATCGTGCTGTTTTCGATCGAACACATCATCGCAGTGCTGAAAGGCACGGAAGTGGAGCCGGCATGGCACTGATCATCCTTACCGTCTGCTTTTTCGGCTTCCTGATCCTCGGGGTGCCGGTTGCATTTGCCATTGGATTGTCGGCCGTGGCCACGATCCTGTACGAAGGATTGCCGCTGGCGGTGGTGTTCCAGCAGATGACGTCCGGCATGAACGCGTTCTCGTTCCTGGCCATCCCGTTCTTCATCTTCGCGGGTGAATTGATGCTCTATGGCGGCATTGCCGACCGTATCGTCAGTTTCGCCAAGTCGATGGCCGGCCATGTGCGCGGCGGCCTGGGCATGTCCAACGTGGTGGCGTGCACGCTGTTCGGTGGCGTGTCCGGTTCGCCGGTGGCCGACGTTTCCGCGATGGGCGCCGTGATGATCCCGATGATGAAGCGCGAGGGTTATCACGCCGACTACGCGGTCAACGTGACCACCCATGCGGCACTGGTGGGCGCGCTGATGCCGACCAGCCACAACATGATCATCTACACGCTGGCCGCGGGCGGCAAGGTGTCGATTGCCGCGCTGATCCTGGCTGGCGTGCTGCCGGCGCTGATTCTGACGATCTGCAACCTGGCCGCTGCCTACTTCGTGGCACGCAGCCGTGGCTATCCGGCGGGCACGTTCCCGGGCTGGCAGATCGTGGGCCATTCGCTGGCCGCCGCGCTGCCGGGCCTGTTCGTCGTGGTGCTGATCCTGGCCGGCATTCTGTCGGGCGTCTTCACCGCCACCGAGTCGGCGGCCGTGGCCGTGCTGTATGCGCTGACGCTGACCGTGTTCCTGTACCGCTCGCTGACGAAGGAGCAGTTCATCAAGGCCGCGGCCAAGGCGGTGAAGACCACCGGCGTGGTGCTGCTGCTGATCGGTATTTCGGCAACGTTCGGCTACATGATCAGCCTCTATGGCGTGGCCGAGCTGACGGGCCAGTTCCTGAGTTCGGTGTCGACCAGCCCGTGGGTGATCTTCCTGATGGTGAACGTGATGCTGTTCATCCTCGGCACGTTCCTGGACATGGCCGCCACCATCCTGATCTGCACGCCGATCTTCCTGCCGATCTGCATGCACTACGGCATGAACCCGGTGCAGTTCGGCATGCTGATGCTGATTAACTGCGCGCTGGGGCTGAATACGCCGCCCGTGGGTACCACGCAGTTCGTGGGTTGCGCGATCGGTGGCGTGTCGGTGGGTCAGGTCATGCGAACCATCTGGCCGTTCTACGGTGCGTTGCTGGCCGCGCTGTTGCTGGTGACTTATGTGCCGGCGTTCTCGCTGTGGCTGCCGGAGACGCTGCTGAAGTAGGCAGTCGAAGCAGCTGTGGTGTTCCCCCCTCTCCGCCAAGCGGAAGAGGGGGGCCGTTTCGTCTAGGACCGACATGCCCTGGCTCTTACCTGGCCCCGTCCATACCCTGCAAGCGGGCGCTCACACGTTGACGGTTGCGCCAGCCGCCGGTGGCCGCATGGCGGCGCTATGTACCACGCGAGCCGATGGCCATGTCATCGACTGGCTTGCGCCGATGTCATGGCAGGTGCTGGAACAAGGCTTCGACGCGTTCCAGTGGCCCAAGGCGGGAAGCTATCCGCTGCTGCCGTTTTCCAACCGTATCCGCGAGGGCCGTTTCCGCTGGCAGGGGCGTGACGTCGAATTGCCCAGCCATCCGGGGCAAGCGCACGCGATGCACGGCTTCGGGCACGCGCGGGCCTGGACGGTTGTGGAGCAGGGCGGTGGTCGTCTTGTCATCGCGCTCGCGCATGCGCCGTCTGGCGGAGATTGGCCGTGGGCCGTCTCGGCACGACAGACCTTTGGCCTGACCGAGACGGGCCTCGATGCCGAGCTGACCGTTCGCAACGATGGCGATAGCGCCATGCCGGTGGGCGGCGGATTTCACCCGTTCTTCGCGCGCACGCCAGGTATGCGCATCCAGTTCGATGCCGCGCACATGTGGCCCGCCGATGCAGGTGGCGTGGCCACGGCTCGCACGGTTGTTGGTGACCGGGAGCGCTTTCTGCGTGAGCGCAATCTGCCCGAGTCAGATTTCAGCGTGTACTACAGCGGCTGGAAGCGCGTGGCGACGTTGAAGCGTCCGGATGGCGCGATGCTGACGCTGCGCGCGGTGGAAGGGCTGGACCACCTGGTGCTGCACGCGCCAGCCGGCTGTGATTTCGTGTGCCTGGAACCGGTGTCCCATGTGGCGGATGCGGTGAACCTGGCCGCGCGCGGCTGGGAAGGGACCGGACTTCGCAGTCTGGCGCCCGGCGAGACGGCGACATGGCGCATGCAGTGGCAGATTGCCGTCTGACGGCAGGCTGAAAAACAAACAGGGCGCCGGAGCGCCCTGTTCTGATGGAAGATGGAAGGCCGCCCGAGGCGTCAGCCCTTCGCAGCTTCCTCGCGGTGGTAGCGCGTCACGCGATCCACCTCGTTCTTCGAGCCGAGGATCACCGATACGCGCTGATGCAGCTTGGTCGGGGTCACGTCCAGAATGCGCTCGTGGCCGTTGGTGGCCGCGCCGCCTGCCTGCTCGACCAGGAAGGCCATCGGATTGGCTTCGTACATCAGACGCAGCTTGCCTGGCTTCTCCGGCTCGCGCTTATCCCACGGATACATGAAGACGCCGCCGCGCGTCAGGATACGGTGCACGTCTGCCACCATCGACGCGATCCAGCGCATGTTGAAGTTCTTGCCGCGCGGGCCATCTTCGCCGGCCAGGCATTCGTCGATGTACTGGCGCACCGGAGGTGCCCAGTGACGCATGTTGGACATGTTGATCGCGAATTCCTTGGTGTCTTCCGGGATCTTCACGTCCGATTGCGTCAGCACGAAGCTGCCTGCCTCGCGGTCCAGCGTGAACATGTGCACGCCGTTGCCGACGGTCAGCACCAGAGTGGTCTGCGGGCCGTACACCGCGTAGCCGGCGGCCACCTGATGCGTGCCGGGCTGCATGAAGTCGTTCTCGGTGACGGTCTCGCCCGGCTTGTGCATGTGCAGAACCGAGAAAATGGTACCGATCGACACGTTCACGTCGATGTTCGACGAGCCATCGAGCGGATCGAACAGCAGCAGGTATTCGCCCTTCGGATACCGGTTCGGGATCTCATAGAACGAGTCCATCTCCTCGGATGCCATCGCCGCCAGGTGGCCGCCCCATTCGTTGGCGTCCAGCAGCACCTCGTTGGCGATCACGTCGAGCTTTTGCTGCGTTTCGCCCTGGACATTGCCGGTGCCGGCCGATCCCAGCACGCCCGCGAGGGCGCCCTTGCTGACGGCGTTGGAAATGGCCTTGCAGGCGCGCGCAACCACTTCGATCAGCAGCCGGAGTTCCGGCTGGATCGTGTTGTGCTTGCGCTGCTCCTCGACCAGATAGCGGGTGAGGCTGATGCGTGTCATGGTGGGTTCTCCTTGGATGGCCGCCATTCTACAGGCCCGGCGCTGCGGGCAGGCCGATTTCGGCCGCCGCGCGCCTTGGATGACACATCCGGCCGAAGATCAGCTGGCCAGTGCCTTGCCGACGATCTCACGCACATCGCGCGACAGCGTCGATGCCGCGGCCACGCGCTCCAGCGCGGCGCGCATGCGGTCGCGCAGCGGGATCTCATATTTCTGCCAGCGATCCATGACACGGGCAAGCCGCGCCGCCACCTGCGGGTTGATCGCATCCAGGGCCAGCACCTGGTCGGCCCAGAATTCATAGCCGGAGCCGTCCTCGGCGTGGAACTGGGCCGGGTTGCCGGAGCAGAAGCTGAAAATCAGCGAGCGCGCCCGGTTCGGGTTGCGCAGGTTGAAGGCCGGATGCTCCATCAGCGCGCGTACGGTGTCGATGGTGCGCTTGCCGGCGTGCGGCCCCACTTCGCCACGCTGCATGCCTTGCAGCGAGAACCATTTGTCGATGACCAGCGCGTCGTCTTCGAAGCGTTCGTAGAAATCGGTCAGCGCATGCTCACGGCCCGGTGCGAAGCTGTTGACCAGGGCCGACAGCGCGGCAAAACGGTCGGTCATGTTGTCGCTCTGCTGGTAGTGCTGGTCGGCAAGCGCCTGCATGTCGGCATCGCCGCTGTCGGCCAGGTAACTCAGCGCCAGGTTGCGCAGTGCGCGCTTGGCCATCGAGTCGGCATCCGGGCTGTATTCGCCCGGCGTGGCGTTGGCCTGGTAGGCGGCCAGCCATTCGGCCTTGAGCGCCTGTGCTAGGCCCTCGCGCATGAACAGGCGGGCATGGTGGATCGCGGCCGGGTCGGCCACGCCCATGCGCTCGGCCAGGTATGCCTCGGCGGGCAGCATCAGCGCCTGCTCGCGGAACGCGGGATTCAGCGAGCCATCGGTCAGCACGGTGCGGAAGGCCGAGACCAGTGCGGGATCGAGCTTGAGTTCGCGGCGCGCCTGCACATCGGCCACCAGTTGCAGCAGCGCGCGCGTGGCCAGTCGCTGGCCAGCTTCCCAGCGATTGAAGGCGTCGCTGTCGTGGGCCAGCAGGAAGGTCAGCTCGACGTCGCTGTATTCGTAGTCGACGATCACCGGCGCCGAGAAATTGCGCAGCAGCGACGGCAGCGGCGCCTTGTCGCCCGTCGGCAGCCCGACGAAGCGGAAGGTCTGTTCCGCCTTTGTGAAATCGAGCACGCGCGTGGTGCCGGCCGCTTGCGGCTCACCATCGATCTGGAGCGGCAGGTCGTTGCCCTTGGCGTCGATCAGGCCGACTGCGAAAGGAATGTGGAACGGCTGCTTTTCCGGTGCGCCGGCGCGGGTTTCGATACCCACCTTCGGGCAGCGCTGCGTCAGCGTCAGCGTCAGCACGCCGGCCTTGCCATCCCACTGAGTCTTGGCGGTCACCACGGGCGTGCCGGCCTGGCTGTACCAGAGGCCGAACTGCGCGAGGTCGCGCCCGTTGGCATCGGCCATCGCGGCGCGGAAATCGTCGCACGTCACGGCCTGGCCGTCGTGGCGCTTGAAATACAGGTCCATGCCGCGGCGGAAGCCGTCGCGGCCCAGCAGGGTCTGATACATGCGCACGACTTCGGCGCCTTTCTCGTAGACCGTGACCGTGTAGAAGTTGTTGATTTCCTCGTAGCTGTCGGGACGCACGGGGTGGGCCATCGGGCCCGCGTCTTCAGGAAACTGCACCTGACGCAGCACGCGAACATCCTCGATGCGCTTGACCGCGCGGCCCGATTCCGAACCCATCATGTCGGCCGAGAATTCCTGATCGCGGAACACGGTCAGGCCTTCCTTGAGCGACAACTGGAACCAGTCGCGGCACGTGACGCGGTTGCCGGTCCAGTTGTGGAAGTACTCGTGCGCTACCACCGATTCGATGTTGGCAAAGTCCACGTCGGTTGCGGTCTGCGCATTGGCCAGCACGTACTTCGTATTGAAGATGTTCAGGCCCTTGTTTTCCATCGCCCCCATGTTGAAGTCGCCGACCGCGACGATCATGAATCGATCAAGGTCCAGCTCCAGGCCGAAGCGCTGTTCGTCCCAGCGGATTGAGTGGACCAGCGAGTTCATGGCGTGGCGCGTCTTTTCCAGGTCCTGCGGTTCCACCCAGACCTGCAGCAGCTTTTCCTTGCCCGACGCGGAGACGATCTTCTCTTCGATGCGTTCGAGCTTGCCCGCCACCAGCGCGAACAGGTATGACGGCTTGCGGAACGGGTCTTCCCAGACCGCTTCGTGGCGCCCGTCCGGCAGGTCGCGCTGCGAGAGCAGGTTGCCGTTGGACAACAGCACCGGATAAGCGGTGCGGTCAGCGCGCAGCGTGACGCGGTAGGTCGTCATGACATCCGGACGATCCAGGAAATACGTGATGCGACGGAATCCCTCGGCCTCGCATTGCGTGAAGAAGTTGCCGTTGGAAACGTAGAGGCCCGACAGCGTGGTATTGGCCGCCGGATTGTTGGCGACGGCAATTTCCAGCGTGCCCTGCGCGGGCAGGCCGGTCAGCGTCAGGGTGTCGGCATCGGTGCTGAAGGCGGTGAAGGGCTGGCCGTCCAGTTTGATGCCAAGCAGTTCCAGCGCTTCGCCACACAGCACCAGCGGTGCGTCGGCGCCGCCGGTCCGCTGCAGCTTCAGCGTGCTGGTGACGATGGTGCGCTGCGGATCGAGGTCGAGCACGAGGTCGACGTGGTCGATGGCAAACGCGGGCGGAGTATAGTCCTTGCGATAGACGGTAACGGGCGTGTCGGTACGCAGCATGGGGAGATCCTGTCTTCGGGTGACCGGGGGCGGCGGGCCCCGAGGGATGAAGACGGGGACCCTGAAGCCCCCATTGTAGCCAAGGGGCTTCAGCCCTGCGCCGGGCCGGCATCGGCCTGGGAATTCGGCTCGTCCGATCCTGTCTGAGGAAACGTGATCGAATCAATAACAAGAGGTGTCGCGATGTGGCAGTCCGCAGTGAAGACGGGAAGGCGGGGCGGAATGTGGGTGCTGGTGGCGCTGGGCGCGCTGTGGCTGACAGGGTGCGCCAGCACAGTGACCACCGAAGTGACGGCCTTCCGGGACGCGGGCTGGAACAACGAGCCGCCCAGTACCTATGCATTCGAGCACGCGCCGCAGCAGGAAGCGCAACTCGATCGGCAGACCTATGAGGCGTGGCTGGCGCAGACGCTGAGCGGCGTCGGCTTCGAACAGGTACCGGTAAAGCAGGCGCGCTATCTGGTGACGATGGATTATGACGCGGCGCCGGGCTTCGTCCGCGTGGCCGAGACCGTGTACCCCGATCCCTGGTACGGCCCGTGGGGTCCCTACTGGGGTCCGTATGGCTATTACCGTCCGTGGGGGCCGTACGGTTGGGGGCCGGGCTACTGGCCGCCGCAGACCGTGGTGCGCGATGTGCCGGTGACGTTCTCGAACCTGCGCGTGTTCTTCAAGGACGCGGCCAGCGGCAAGCGCGTGTATCAGGTGACGGCCCGCAATACGACCGAAGGCGGCAGCCTTACCGCGGTCATGCCTTACATGATCCGCAGCGCATTTACCGGTTTTCCGGGAGAAAGCGGCCGGCCGCGCCGCGTGACGCTGGAGGTCGAGAAGGAAAGCAAGTAGGGCGCAGTGCAGCATTTTTCCCGCATGCAATCGTCGACATTCGTCCACCAGTTTGGTCCACCGGTGAGACCAGGTGCGGGCTACCGCGCGGTAGCAGCGGTTTTTGATGTCGACGCGGAAAAAACGCGGCAAAAACACGGTTTGGACTACTGCAAAGGGTCTCCAGCACGGAATGGCTGGGCTAGAATGGCTGCTCGATTTTTTTCGCCTTCTCTTTCCGGACAAGCAGAATGAGCAGCAAGACCAGTGGTGATGCACCGCAACATGCCCCGAATAGCCCCGAAGCGCAATTGCGCCTGGCCGCGCTGGAATACCATCGCAGCCCGACCAAGGGCAAGATCCAGGTAACGGCAACCAAGGCGCTGTCCAACCAGCGCGATTTGTCGCTGGCCTATTCGCCGGGCGTGGCCTACGCCTGCGAGGAGATCCACAAGGATCCCGCAATGGCCGCCGAGTACACCTCGCGCGCCAACCTCGTCGCCGTGATCACCAACGGTACTGCCGTGCTGGGCCTGGGCGACATTGGTCCGCTGGCCGGCAAGCCCGTGATGGAAGGCAAGGGCTGCCTGTTCAAGAAATTCGCCGGCATCGACGTGTTCGACATCGAACTCGATGCACGCGATCCGGACAAGATCGTCGAGATCGTGGCCGCGCTGGAGCCGACGCTCGGCGGCGTGAACCTGGAAGACATCAAGGCGCCCGAGTGCTTCTACATCGAGAAGAAGCTGCGCGAGCGCATGAACATTCCGGTCTTCCACGATGACCAGCACGGTACGGCCATCATCTCGGCCGCCGCACTGCTGAATGGCCTGAAGGTCGTTGGCAAGGAAATCGGCAAGGTCAAGCTGGCCGTGTCGGGCGCGGGCGCTGCCGCCATCGCGTGTCTGGACACGATGGTGAGCCTGGGCGTGAAGCGCGAGAACGTTTTCGTTGTCGATTCGAAGGGCGTGATCTTCCAGGGCCGCGATGCCAACATGGAAGCCAACAAGGCCCGCTACGCGCAAGACACGTCGGACCGCACGCTGGCCGACATCGTCAAGGGCGCCGATGTGTTCCTGGGCTGCTCCACGGCGGGCGTGCTGACCGGCGACATGGTCAAGACGATGGCCGACAAGCCGATCATCCTGGCACTGGCCAACCCGGAACCGGAAATCCGTCCGGAAGTGGCCAAGGCCGCGCGTCCGGACTGCATCATCGCCACCGGCCGTTCGGACTATCCGAACCAGGTGAACAACGTGCTGTGCTTCCCGTACATCTTCCGCGGCGCGCTCGATTGCGGCGCCACGAAGATCACGGAAGAAATGAAGCTGGCCTGCGTGAAGGCCATCGCCGAGCTGGCTGAAGCCGAGCTGAACGATGCCGTCGCCGCCGCCTACGGTGGCCGTGAGCTGAAGTTCGGCCCCGACTACATCATCCCGACCCCGTTCGACCAGCGACTGATCGAGAAGATCGCGCCGGCCGTGGCCAAGGCCGCGGAAGAGTCGGGCGTGGCCACTCGCCCGATCAAGGACCTGGAAGCCTACCGCCAGCAACTGACGAGCTACGTCTACCACACCGGCCTGATCATGAAGCCGGTGTTCTCGGCCGCCAAGGCCGCGCCGAAGCGCGTGGCTTATGCCGAGGGCGAGGAAGAGCGCGTGCTGCGCGCGGTGCAGGGCGTGGTGGACGAAGGTCTGGCCCGTCCGATCCTGATCGGCCGTCCGCACGTGATCCAGATGCGCATCGAGAAGGCTGGCCTGCGCCTGCGTCCTGGTGTCGACTTCGAACTGATCAATCCGGAAGACGATCCGCGCTACCGTGCGTATCACGAGGAATACCACGCGCTGCGTGGCCGCGATGGCGTGACGCCGGACATGGCCAAGGTGGCGCTGCGCCGTTCGAACACGCTGATCGGCACGATGCTGATGCACATGGGCGACGCCGATGCGCTGCTGTGCGGCACCGTGGGCCGCTTCGAGGCTCACCTGGAACACGTGCGCGACGTGATCGGCCTGGCGCCGGACGCCAAGGTGTTTGCCGCGATGAACGCGCTGATGCTGGAAAAGCACACGCTGTTCATCACCGACACGTTCGTGAACGATGACCCGAGCGCCGAGGAACTGGCTGCCATCACGCAACTGGCCGCGAAGGAAATCGGCCGCTTCGGTCTGCATCCGAAGGTGGCCATGATGTCGCACTCGATGTTCGGCTCGTCCACCCGTCCGTCGGCACGCAAGATGCGCGAGGCCGCGGCGATCCTGGCCCGCGTGGCGCCGGAACTGGAAGTGGAAGGCGAAATGCAGGGCGACGCCGCGCTGGATGAAGACGTGCGCCGTCACTTCCTGCCGACCACCAAGCTGGCCGGTAGCGCGAACCTGCTGGTGATGCCGACGCTGGACGCCGCCAACATCGCGTTCAACCTGCTCAAGATGACGGGCGGACAGGGCGTGACCGTTGGCCCGATCCTGCTGGGCGCGGCCAAGCCGGTGCACATCCTGAACCCGCAAGCCACCACCCGCCGCATCGTCAACATGACGGCCGTGGCCGTGGCCGAGGCAGGCGCGATCCGCTAAGTGCAGGTTTGCAGATCTGCGACTTTTGCAGATCTGATCGTCGCAAAAAGAAACCGGGCCGCGAGGGCATTCCTCGCGGCCCGGTTTTTTTGTCGGTGCGCTGGCACGTCTGCCGGGGTGTCAGCGCGTCGGCGAGTCAGTACGCACGAGTCGTGCGCAATGCTTGCATCACTGCAGCACGTTGTACTGCTCCCGCATCACCACGATAATCGAACGGGCCGCGGCCATCTGCTGTGCCAGATCGTCAAAGCTGTCCTGGCGAAAATCGACCTCAGCGCTCCAGTTGCAACCTGTGTGGTCCGGCTGATGCACACGCATCGCATGCAACTCAACCTCACCGCATTCCGGGTTGTTATCCAGGCACTGGCTCAGGATAGCCATCAGTTCCGATCGGGATTTCACATAGCGCCGCATGCGTCACCTCACTCGTCCTGGTTTACGTGGTCCGGCACATAGTCCGGAAGATCAATCTAGGTAGAAGAGGGGGCAGTCGCCAATTGAATCGGGCTATGAAGCAATGGCTTCCGATCCTGTTGCAGTCGCGCAAGAACGCGTTGCGGTGCAGCATTGTGGCGTATCGGGGTAGGTTGCGCGCAATAAAAAGCCTGCCGCGTGGGCAGGCTTTTGTGACAGCGGGTCAGATGACCGACGATCAGAACTTGTGGCGGACGCCTACGCCGAAGCTGTCGCCGTGCTCGATGCCGGTGACCTTGTCGTAGTAGTACGCGGCGTACACGTCGGTGCGCTTCGACAGGTTGTAGTCGTAGGCCAGCGCAAACGTGTTGCGCTTGATGCTGGACACTTCGTTCAGCACGCGGCCGTATGCGTACGACGCCAGCACGTTGCCCGCGCCCACCGGCACCGACACGCCGGCCTGGCCGTCGATGTGCTTGATGTCGCCGAACGGGTTCGTGTTGACGTTGGTCTTGATGTACTGGCCTTGCACGAAGGCTTTCAGGATCTTGAAGTCGTACGACAGGCCAGCCTGAACCGCGGTCTGCTTGTCGAAGCCGGTCAGGTTGGGGTTGGACGTCTGGTTGGTCAGGTCGAACGGCGTGTTGTCGAACTTGACCTGCTGGAACGCCACCGTGGCAGCGAAGTCGCCCGAGAAGTAGGTCAGGTTGCCGCCCCACTTGTTCTTGCCACTGTTGCCCGCCGACTCACCGAACGAGTAAATCACGTTAGCGGTCAGGCCGCCGAAGTTCGGCGTCGAATAGACCAGCGAGTTGTTCCAGCCGGAATCGCCGATGATGCCCGGGTCGTAAACCCGGCCGCTGCTGGCCGGGAGGTACGTGTGGAAGATCATCGGGCTGAAGACGTACGAGTCAACCAGCGGGTTGAACAGGATCGTCGACACAAAATACGGCGTGGTGTTGCGGCCGAGCTTCAGCGTGCCGTAGCGTTGGTTCTCCAGACCGACATACGCATTGCGGCTGAACATCGAATCGCCGTTGAAGCGGCCCGAGCTGCCCGAGTCGGTGCGGAAGAAGCCGTTCAGGTCGAAGATGGCCTTGGTACCCATGCCCAGGTCCTCGGTACCCTTGATACCCCAGTACGAGGTTTGCATGCCACCCGAGTTTGCGACGTAGGCACGGTCGCTACTACCAGGATTCTTGATGCCACCGACGAACATATCAGCCTGACCGTACAGCGTGACGCTGGACTGGGCGAAGGCTGCGCCGGAAAAAAGAGTGGCCGCGATTGCCGCCAGCTTGAGAGCCGGCTTGTACTGCTTTGTCATGTAAGACCTCCGTGGTTGTGAAGCTGCTCAGAACGTTTTCTTTGTGTGCCGGGACCTTGAAAGGTCTTCTTCTGCTTTGTCCCTCGGCCGCGCACGGAAGCCTTTCCGTGAAGTGGGGACCGGCGCGGCCGGGTACTATTTTTGACAGCGATGTTGCTTCGCTGAACGTTCCTGAATTTCTCTCTCTTTACTGCTGTGGATTTTTTTTCAGGCGGATACTAAGTCGTTCAAGCGGAATTGCGCAATGCGATGGATCTGGTTGATGCAAGTTTGCAACTCGACGGCCGGCTCGTTTTCGACGCGCCTTGCAAACGCGTCGATGATTCCGTGCCGGTCATAGCCGCGTACAGCCAGGATGAACGGGAAGCCGAACTTGCGGTTGTAGGCCGCATTCAGATTCTGCAGACGCTGGAATTCTTCCGGCGTGCACTGGTCCAGGCCAGCGCCAGCCTGTTCGCGCGTCGATTCCTCGGTCAGCTCGCCACGTACCGCCGCCTTGCCCGCAAGCTCCGGGTGGGCGCGTACGAGCGTGAGCTGCGCTTCCTGTCCCGATGCGTCCACCGCGCCGCGCAGCGCCGTGGCCAGGTCCGCGGTGTTGGCAAACGGGCGTTTCTTCGCGGCGGCTTCCGCAAACCAGGGCGAGTGTTCGTAGATGCCGCCGAGCACCTTGATGAATTCGGCCTCGGGCATCGCGTTGAGTTGGGCGATCGTATAGGTGTTCTGGCTCATGCCTGGCTCCGGTGCGGGTGGGTTTCGATCCAATGGCGCGCGATATCGACGCGCCGGCAGATCCATACCTTGTCGTGCGACTGCACGTAGTCCAGGAATCGCTGCAGCGCACGGAAACGTCCCGGGCGGCCCAGCAGGCGGCAGTGCATGCCGATCGACAGCATCTTCGGCTGGTCGAGGCCGCTCGGATCGCCCTCGGCGTAGAGCACGTCGAAGGCATCCTTCAGATACTGGAAGAACTGCTCCCCCGTGTTGAAGCCCTGCGGCGTGGCAAAGCGCATGTCGTTGGAGTCGAGCGTGTAGGGCACCACCAGGTGCGGCTTCTTTTCGCCGCCAGTGATTTCCACTTCGGTCCAGAAGGGCAGGTCGTCGCCGTAGTAGTCCGAGTCGTACAGCAGCCCGCCGTGTTCCACCACGAGCTTGCGCGTGTTGGGACTATCGCGGCCCGTGTACCAGCCCAGCGGCATTTCGCCGGTCAGGTCCTTGATGATCTGCATGCCGATGCGCATATGCTCGCGCTCGGTAGCCTCGTCGATGCTCTGGTAGTGAATCCAGCGCCAGCCGTGGCACGCGATTTCATGGCCCAGTTCGACGAAGGCGCGCGTCAGTTCCGGATGGCGCTGCAGCGCCATCGATACGCCAAAGATCGTGAGCGGCAGCTTGCGCTGTTCGAACTCGCGCAGAATGCGCCAGACGCCGGCGCGCGAGCCGTACTCATAGATGCCTTCCATACTCATGTGCCGCGCGGGGTAAGCCGCGGCACCGACGATCTCGGACAGGAACTGCTCGGATGCGGCGTCGCCGTGCAGCACGGAGTTCTCGCCGCCCTCTTCGTAATTGAGCACGAACTGCAGCGCCACGCGCGCGCCGCCCGGCCAGCGGGCGTGCGGCGGTTGGGCGCCATAGCCAATGAGATCGCGTGGATAGTTATCGTGTGTCATCGCGTTGTGTCTGCTTCAGGAGAGAAATTCAAACTGCTGCCCGCAAGGGCCGGGTCCTGTAGCGCACTCCCTTACGCAAAGCGCGTGCCAGAGTGGCTCTTGCGGGCTTGACAACCGGGCGCGATGCTGATGCAGGATTGTCCGCGTCCGATTGTCGATTTCGATTGTTGTACGTCAATGGTTGGGTGGCATTACTCCGTGCCGTGGGTGTTGGCGGCAGCGTTGCGCATTGCCTCTTCGGCCGACTGGATGCCGTTGAAGAACAGGTTCAACGTGACGGCCACGATCGTGCCAAGAACGATGCCGCTATGCGTGAACGGGTCGGTCCACTTCGGCAGGTACTGGAACAGCGTGGGCGACAGCGTCGGGATCATGCCGAAGCCGATCGAGATCGCCACGATGAACAGGTTGTGGCGATTGCGGGTGAAGTCGCAGCTGCCCAGGATGCGGATGCCAGTGGCCGCCACCATGCCGAACATCACGATGCCGGCGCCGCCCAGTACGAATTGCGGTACAGATGCCACAACGTGTGCCATCTTCGGGAACAGGCCGAACGCGATCAGGATCAGGCCGCCGGCCGCTGCCACGTAGCGCGAGCGAACGCCCGTCACCGTGACGAGGCCCACGTTCTGCGAGAACGACGTGTACGGAAACGTGTTGAACACACCGCCGATCACGGTGCCAAGGCCATCGGCGCGCAGGCCGGCCGTCAGGTCCTTGGTGCTCAGCTTGCGGCCCGTGATGTCGGACAGGGCCAGGAACATTCCGGTCGATTCCACGAGCGTGATCAGCATGACGATGCACATCGACAGGATGGCGGTCAGCTGGAACGTCGGCATGCCAAAGTGCAGAGGCGTGATGATTGCCACGTAGCTGGCGTCATGGAGTCCGTCGAACGAGACCTTGCCGAATGCCATTGCGACGAACGTACCGATGATGATGCCAAGCAGCACCGCGCAGTTGGCCACCAGGCCACGGCCGTATCGGGTCAGCGCGAGGATCACCAGCAGCGTCAGGCCCGCGATGGCCAGGCTGCTCAGGTCGCCATAGGCGAGATTGGGCACGTCCTTGACCACGCCGTCGATCACGGCGCGCGTGGTGGGTTGGCCGCCGCCGGCCCAGTTGATGCCTACGCGCATCAGCGAAACGCCGATCAGCGTGATCACCGTGCCGGTGACGACCGGTGGGAAGAGTCCGAGCATGCGTCCCATCATCGGCGCAATCAGTATCCCGAACACCCCGGACGCGATCACCGCGCCATAGATGCCGAGCAGACCCACGTTGGGATCATTGCCAATGGCGATCATCGGCGCCACCGACGCAAACGTGACGCCCATCATCACGGGCATGCGGATGCCGAACTTCCAGAAACCGATGGCCTGGATCAGCGTGGCCAGGCCGGCCGCGAACAGGTCGGCATTGATCAGAAAGGCCAACTGATCCTTGGGGAGCTTGAGCGCGCCGCCGACGATGAGAGGTACGGCGACAGTGCCGGCATACATCACCAGCACGTGCTGCAGGCCCAGCGCCAGCAACCGCCCGGAGGGCAGCCGCTCGTTTGTCAGATCCGTGGGGACCGTGGTGCTTGCGGAATTCATGGGTGTGTCTCCTCTCCTTTTGGTTTCGATGGGAACGCGCGCCGGGTTCCGCCCTTGACCGCTTTGTCGACGCCTCTTGTGACGGGCGATTGTTGGCGGTTCTTTGTCCGGTTTTCGCCGCGCCTCTGACGGGCCTGATATGCGACGAAAAACCGGTGGGCCTGCATCGGCAACAGGGAATCACTGTTGCCCGGCGGCGGGAACATCGTGCTAGGTGGAGCGGCCCAGCACGCTGCGAAGATCGAAGTTGCCGGGCTCATCCGGCTGCACGCGGTCCGCGCAGGCGCCAAGGTGGTGCGCCATGCGCGACTGGGCCAGGGCGGCATCGCCCTGTTCCAGTGCGTCGAGAATGTCGTCGTGCTCGTCGAACGAGCACGCGTTGTGGCCGGGTGCTTCCACGCTGGCGATCATCAGCGTGGTACGCGACACCAGCCGGCGCATCATCGTCACCAGCAGCTCGTTGCCGGAAAGATCGGCCAGCGCGGTGTGGAATTCGGCGGACAGGCGGATCCAGGTCGGGCGCTCGTGCGTCAGAAACGCCTGGCGTTCGTCGGCCACCATCTTGCGCAGCGGGGCGATCACCGTGCGCACGTTCGGCATGGCGGCCAGTTTTTCCAGCACGGCGCGTTCCAGCATCTGGCGCAGTTCAAACATGTCGTGCGCCTCGTCGGTGGACGGGCTCGCGATGAACGCGCCGCGATTCGGTTCCAGGTCGACCATGCCGTCGGCGGCCAGGCGGGACAGCACCTTGCGCACGGTGTGGCGCGCGGTGGCATAGATCTCGCAAAGCGAATGCTCGGTCAGCTTGGTACGCGGAGGCAGCCGGTGCTCCATGATCGCGTCGTAGATCTCGTGATACATGCGCTCTTCCACCGACCCCTTGCGGGCGGGCTTGTTATCGGTGGACGCGGGCAGCGCGTCGGCGGCGGCAATCAGCTTGAGATTCTTGGACATCCTGGGCACTCGCAAAAGCGGGGGAGGCGATGGTCAGCGATCGTAGCGACCCATTCACGTACCAACATCAAGGGTCTTGATATCGATCATTCGGGTTCGCGGATCTAAAAATTGTTGACAATTATTTGGATATGCAAGCACTATTGTCAACAAAACCGACCAAGGTTTTCGACAACTACGGGTATTTACGGAGTTGTCTTACGGATAGGGCAGGCGCATTGTCGCCTCGCACCAATCCAGCGCCGGGATGCGTTGAAACACGTACCGAGCGGGCACCATTCCCACATATGGTGCTAGTGAAGGCAGCGGCGCCCCTCACAACCCACATTCCAAAGGAAGAACAGGATGGGACGCTTGACCACTCACGTTCTCGACACTGCCGCCGGTACACCCGGTGCCGGCATGTCGGTTACCCTGCATAAAATTGTCGACAATCGTCGCGAGACTCTGAAGTCGATCAAGACCAACCATGACGGCCGTGCCGACCAGCCTCTGCTGGAAGGTGCCGACCTGCTGCCTGGCGTCTACGAGCTCGATTTCGGTGCGGGCGACTACTTCCGGGCCGCGGGCGTGAAACTGCCCGAGCCGGCTTTCCTTGATGTGGTGACGCTGCGTTTCGGCATTGCCGACACGAACGCGCACTACCACGTGCCCCTGCTGGTGTCGCCGTGGTCGTACTCGACCTACCGCGGCAGCTGAGACAAGGCGGACGGGAACAAGGAGACAAGTCATGGAAGGCTACATTCTCGACTGGGCCAATCTGCTCTTGCGTTGGCTGCACGTCATCACGGCGATCGCCTGGATCGGTTCGTCGTTCTACTTCGTCTGGCTCGACAACAGCCTGACGCGCCCGACCGACACTGGTCTGAAGGACAAGGGCGTCGATGGTGAGTTGTGGGCCGTGCACGGGGGCGGTTTCTACAACCCGCAGAAGTACCTGACCGCACCGAAGTCGCTGCCCGAGAACCTGCACTGGTTCTACTGGGAGTCGTACTCCACGTGGATGAGCGGCTTCGCGCTGCTGGTGGTGCTGTACCTGTTCAACGCCAGCACGTTCCTGATCGACAAGAACGTCTTCGACATGTCGCCCGGCGCGGCCGTGGGCTTTGCCGTGTCGTACCTGATCGTGGGCTGGGTCGTGTATGACGCCATCTGCCGCATCTTCGGCAAGAGCGACAAGACGGTGGGCATGCTGGTGGCGATCTATGTGGCCGTGGCCGCTTACGTGGCCTGCCATATCTTCTCGGGCCGCGCGGCATTCCTGCTGACCGGCGCGATGATTGCCACGATCATGAGCGCGAATGTGCTGTTCTGGATCATTCCGGGCCAGCGCAAGGTGGTGGCGGCACTGAAGGCTGGCCAGCCAGTGGACCCGATCCACGGCAAGCGCGGCAAGCAGCGCAGCGTGCACAACACCTACTTCACGCTGCCGGTGCTGTTCGCGATGCTGTCGAACCACTACAGCATGACCTACGCGGCCAAGAACAACTGGCTGGTGCTGATTATGGTCATGCTGGCCGGTGTGCTGATCCGCCAGTTCTTCATCCTGAAGCATAAGGGCAAGATCAACATCGCGTGGCCGGCCGCCGGTGTGGCGTGCCTGGGCCTGGTCGCATTCCTGATTGCGCCACAGCCGCGCCAGCAGGTGGCCAGCAATGGTGATGCCGCCGCCAATGCGGTGAGCTTCGTGAAGGTGCAGGAAATCATGAACTCGCGCTGCGTACAGTGCCATGCGGAGCAGCCGAAGATGATGCCGACGGCCGCCAAGGGCATCAAGCTCGACAGCGTCGATGGCATCAAGTCTCACGCTCAGCTGATCTACCAGCAGGCCGTGCAGCAGAAGGCCATGCCGCTGGGTAACGTCACCCAGATTACGGACGATGAGCGCGCGCTGCTGGGCCAGTGGTTCGAGGGCGGCGCCAAGACTACCAACTGATTTGACCGGGCATCGGTGATCGACGGTCCGGAGGCTGCGCAGTCAGCAGCCGGCTGTTCCGGACCGGCGAGGGTTTGAGCGGGGCTTCGTGCCCCGTTTTTTTATTTTCTTTCCCGATGCGCGCGGCCCGTTCCAGGGATGCGTGCAGCTGTGGTGTCCGTGGTTAGCCGCCGACGTTGAACAGCGCCAACAGACCCAGTACCAGGAAGATGGCGGCCGCGATCTTGTGCACCAGTCCGATCGGCATCTTGTTGGCGAACTTGTCGCCCAGCAGGACGGCCGGGGCATTGGCCAGCATCATGCCGAACGTGGTACCGGCGACGACGGCGATAACTTCGCCGTGGAAACGCGCGGCCAGTGCCACGGTGGCGATCTGCGTCTTGTCGCCCATCTCCGCAAAGAAGAAGGCCACGATCGTCGTGCCCAGGATGCCCAGTGCGCCCTTGACCGGTTTGGCTTCCTCGGCGTCGTCGAGCTTGTCGGGAATCAGCATCCAGCCGGCCATCGCAATGAAGCCGAGGCCGAGAATCCAGCGCAACAGATCGGCGCCCAGCACGCCGGTGATCCAGCCGCCGAGTGCGCCGGCAAAGCCGTGATTCACCAGTGTGGCGATCAGGATGCCCAGGATGATGGGAAGGGGTTTGCGATACCGCGCGGCCAGAACGAGCGACAGCAGCTGCGTCTTGTCGCCCATTTCAGCGAGCGCGACGATACCTGTGGAGACGAGGAACGATTCCATTTTTTTATGGGTGTAACAACCGGGCCGCAAACGCATCTCGCGAGATGCCAATGACGCACACCTTTCCCGGCCCGGCCAGAAAGGTATGGTCATCGGTCTCGCCAGGCGCTGGACACAAGGTCCGGAGCTGCGCACGCCATAACCGCATTGCGGTCAAGTCTGTTGACGTACGCCCCTGTCTTCCGGGTGCCGCATTGCGCGGCGCGGTGAGATCAGGGCGGCTACTCCCCAATGGAAGTCCGCATTGTAGCCAGACCGACGGGTAATGTCCATCGGTCTGGCGCTATTACTATGGTTTTGCGAATGATTCTCAGGCAGGCACGGGGCTGTTTTCGCTGGTCTGGCGACCGCGGAAATCTGTCCAGCACAGCGACTTGAAGTCGTAGAGCTTGCAGTGACGGGCGGTCTGGAAATACCAGCGCCAAGAGAAGTTCTCGATGATGATGCGGCCCGGCAGCGCATGTTCCAGCAGTGCTTGTGCGCGCTTGAGCTGGTACAGCGGAATGCTCATGTCCACGTGGTGCGCCGTGTGCTCCATGATGTGGTGGAGCGCCGCGCCGATTCCCATGCCGAAGCGCAGGTGCACGGTAGTGGAGACGAACGGCTGGGCCTTCGACCACATCGCCTTGGTGTCATACCACGCCACGCTGGTATGCGTGTGGTGGACGTAAAGCACAAAGCCGACCGTGGTATTCCAGACCAGGAACGGCAGCACGAAGCCGGTGCCGATCATCAGCAGCACCGATTGACCGGTGGCGACGGCCAGCCAGGCCAGCGCGCCGATCCACAGCGCGCCGAAGGCGGCGACCAGTGCGCAGTCCCACATGAAGATCGCGCGGCGCGTAGCCATCTGGCGCTTGCTCGGGAAGAACAGCTTGAACCACCAGATCTCGATCAGGTAATACAGGCCCGCGCCAAAGCCATTGCGGTAGATGCGCTCCATCACGCGGCGACGGCGCGGCAGTGCGCGGAATTCCTCCAGCGAGTACGGCGCCCAGACGAAATCGAAACCCTTCAGGTTGGTGTAGCCGTGATGCACGACGTTATGGCCCACTTCCCACAGGCTGTACGGCGTCAGCGATGGCAGGAAGGTCAGCCGGCCCAGCCACTTGTTCAGCCTGCGGTTGGCCGTCAGGCTCTGGTGGCAGGCGTCGTGGCCGATGATGAACAGGCGCGCGATGATCAGGCCGGCCAGCACGCCCAGGCCAACCTTGGCCCACCATGCCGACAGCAGCACCACGCCAGCCAGCACGGCCGCGAACAGCGCGTAGTCGAAGGCGAACAGCATCAGCGCGCGCGGCGTGCTGCGGTCCCCGAGCGGGATCAGCCAGCTGCGGATGGTCTTGCGGTTGGGAAACGGTGCCTCGAAGGCGATGGGTTCCGGCATCGGTACGTTGCCGGAAGGGCGGGTCTGGCGGGTCTGGCCGGGGGCGGCAGCCGTGCCGATGGCTTCGGCATCGGCAGCGGAAAGAGTGTCGGATCGGGCAGTCATCGATTGTCCAGCGAGTCGGAATGCAGTGGCGCCCAGTCTTCGGAGGGCGCACGAATGCGACAGACTAGAAGGGTTTGATGACGATTGTGTTGATTCCAGTCAATACAGGACATCTAAAAGGGGCTTTTCGTGCGCGTGCGCCCGGAAAGCCCCTTCACGACGGGGCCGAACGTGGTCAGGCCGCTGCCGGCGCGGCGGCCGTGGTCTGCTCGCCCATGATGTACACGCTGTCGATGACGCGGTCGTCGCCCAGCATGGCAAACGCGAACAGTTGCTCTTCGAGCGAATCAGAGCGATGGCTGCGCCGGGCGATCAGCGGGGTGGCGTCGGGGTCCAGCACGAGGAAGTCCGCCTCGCAGCCGACCTCGAAGCTGCCGATACGGTCCTGCCAGCCCAGCGCCTCGGCCGCGGCTCGCGTGGCCAGATAGAACATGCGCAGCGCGGTCAGGTGGTAGCCGCCCATGCGTGCCACCTTGTGCGCGGCATTCATCGTACGGAACATCGAGAACGACGTGCCGCCGCCTACGTCGGTGGCCAGCGTCACGTTCAGGCGATTGGCGTCGGACTGGTGGAAGTCATAGAAGCCGCTGCCCAGGAACAGGTTCGACGTGGGGCAGTGCGCCACGGCCGCGCCGCTATCAGCCAGGCGACGGCGGTCCTCGGGGTCGAGATAGATCGCATGGCCGTAAAACGCGCCGGGACGCAGCAGGTTGTATCGGTCGTAGACGTCCAGGTAGCTGCGCGCATCGGGGAACAGCTCGGCGACCCACTTCACCTCGTCGCGGTTTTCGGCCACGTGCGTCTGGATAAAGACGTCCGAATGGGCGCGGGCCAGTTCACCGCAGGCGGCCAGTTGCGCCTCGGTCGACGTCGGCGCAAAGCGCGGCGTAATCGCATAGGCCAGCCGGTCCTTGCCATGCCATTTCGAAATCAGATCGGCCGAATCGCGCGCGCCGGACTCGGCGGTGTCGCGCAGGAATTCGGGGCAGTTGCGATCCATCAGCACCTTGCCGGTGATCATGCGCATGTTGCGCGCCTGGCTGGCCGAAAAAAGCGCGTCGGCCGATGCGGCGTGCACCGTGCTCCAGACCATCGCCGTGGTAGTGCCGTTGCGCAGCAGCTCGTCGGTGAAGAAATCCGCCACGCCGCGTGCGTAGGTGGCATCGCTGAAGCGGCGCTCTTCGGGAAAGGTGTAGGTGTCCAGCCAGTGCAGCAGGCCCGGCGACGGCGACGCGATGATGTCGGTCTGCGGATAGTGGATATGCGTGTCGATAAAGCCGGGCACGATCAGCTTGCCGCGATGGTCCGCCATTTCGGCGCCAGCGGGAATTTCTTGCGCCAGGCTTTCGTAAGATCCGACGGCGGCAATGCGCCCGGCAGTCACGATCATCAGTCCGTCTTCCCAATACTGATAGGCATCCTCATGGAACTGCGGATCGCGCAGGAAATGCAGGATGCGGCCACGGATGGCGCGGGTGACGGCACCGGTGGTGCGCGAAGCGGGGGAAGTCGTCGTCATCATCTTGTCTCGGGGCGGCCGGTGCCCGCCCGCGCCATTCAGGCAGCGGGCGCGGCATCCGGCGTTCTGGGTATGCGCCCGGTCAGGCTGTGGAACTCACATTGACCGTTGCGGGCGGTTGCGAAGGCGTGGCCGACCAGAAGTGATCGACCTCCGCCAGGAATTCGGCCTTCTGCGTGTCGGGCAGGAAGGCCGCTTCAAAACTGTTGCGGGCCAGCTTGTGGGCGTCGGCGGCGTCCAGCGGCAGCGCTTCGAACGTTGCCTCCCAGTTGGCGTTCATATAGCCGCCAAAATAGGCCGGATCGTCCGAGTGCAGCGTCACGGCCACGCCGGCATCGAGCAATTGCTTCAGCGAATGGTCGCGCAGGTCCGGATATACCTTCAGCTTCTGGTTCGACAGCGGGCACACGGTCAGCGCGATGCGTTCGCGCGCCAGCCGTTGCACGAGCGCTTCGTCATCGATCGCGCGCACGCCATGATCGATCCGCTCGACCTTGAGGATGTCCAGCGCGTCCGTCACGTATTGCGCGGGACCTTCCTCGCCAGCGTGCGCCACCAGGTGCAGGCCGAGCGTCTTTGCCTTGGCGAAGACGCGGGCGAACTTCTCCGGCGGATTGCCGCGTTCGGACGAATCCAGGCCGACACCGACAAACCGGTCGCGATAGGGCAGGGCCGCGTCGAGCGTGGCGAATGCGTCGTCCTCGGACAGATGGCGCAGGAAGCAGAGAATCAGGCTGCTCGAAAAATCGTATTCGGTACGTGCCTGCGCCAGTGCATCGGAAATGCCGTCGATGACGATGCCGATCGGCACGCCGCGCTCGGTATGGGTCTGCGGATCGAAGAAGATCTCGGCATGGCGGACGTTGTCGGCAACGGCGCGCTTGATGTAGTCCATCGTCATGTCGAAGAAATCTTCCTCGGTCAGCAGCACACTGGCGCCGGCGTAGTAGATATCCAGGAACGATTGCAGGTCGGTGAACGCGTAGGCGGCGCGCAGCGCCTCCACATCGGCGTAAGCCAGCTTGACGTTGTTGCGCTGGGCCAGCCGGAAGATCAGCTCGGGTTCGAGCGTGCCTTCGATATGCACGTGAAGTTCGGCCTTTGGAGTACGGCGGATCTTGTCCGCCAGCACGGCATCGATGGTCATGGGGCCTCTTTTCTAAGACTGACAGCCGGATCACGGCTGTACTGTTACGGAAGCACCGCCTCCAGCCGGCTGGCACGCAGCGCGGCAATGCGCTGCTCGCGAACCTGCAACAGCTGGGCGACGATGGCAACCGCAATCATAGCCGGTGCCTTGTCAGTGATGCCCGCGACGCCCATCGGACACGTCATTTCCGGGAACCGCGCCGGGTCGATGCCGTGTTCGGCCATCCGGTGTTCAAACTTCGCACGCTTGGTTTTCGATCCGATCAGCCCGAAGTAGGCAAAGTCGGTGCGGCGGAAGATCCGCTCGCAAAGCTGTTGGTCCAGCGCATGGCTATGGGTCATGACGATGAAGTACGACCCCGGCGGCGCGTCATCGACCACAGCCTCGGGCGTGTCCGTGGCCTCGGCTTCGATATTCTCGGGCAACCCGGCCGGGAACAGCGTGTCGCGCTCGTCCACCCAGTGCACGCGGCACGGCAGCGTCGACAGCACCTTCACCAGCGCATGGCCCACATGGCCGGCGCCAAACAGCACCACGTGCATTTCATCCGGCACCAGTGTGTCGGTCCAGGTGTCGTCGGGCTGCAGCGCCGCGGTCGGCAGCATCGCGCGGCTGGATTCGACCGTGATGGCGCCAGCCAGCGGCACCGTGCGTTGCAGCGAACGTCCGCCCTTGAACGCGGTGTCGATGGCGTCGAGCCAGGTCAGGTCCGCTTCGCCCAGTACCTCGAATGCCAGCTTCACCACGCCGCCGCAGCACTGGCCAAGTGCCGGCCCCAGCGGAATGCGCTCGATGCGCCGATGCGGATTGCCGCGCACGTGGCGGTTGGCCAGCATGGCCCGCGCAATGTCCATGCCGCGCCATTCCAGGTGGCCGCCGCCGATCGTGCCGACCAGGTCGTCGGCCGTGACCAGCATGCGGATGCCCGGCTCGCGCGGCGCGGAACCCTTGACGTCGACGATGGTGACCATCGCCACGGGTACGCCGGCGCGCGCCCATCGGGATGCGTCGGCGAAGCGGAACGGTTTGAGCGGGGCGTCCTGCATGATGGTTCTCTCGCTGGCTTGCTGCGGTCAGGCGGGTATGGCTTCGGTGCTGGCGACTGCCTGCGTGGCTTGTGCAGCCTGCACGGCTTCGACGGCATCGAGGATCGCTTCGCTGGTGGCGGGTGCGCGCAGCGGCGGGTTGATCCGGTAGTCACCCACGGCGGCAATCGCATCGCGGATGGCGAAGAACACCGAGAACGGCAACAGCAGCGGCGGCTCGCCCACGGCCTTCGACCGGTGGATGCTGTCCTCGACGTTGTTGTTCTGGAACAGCCGCACGTTGAAGTCTTCCGGGCAGTCGTTGATCGTCGGGATCTTGTACGTCGACGGGGCGTGCGTCATCAGCTTGCCGCTCTGGTTCCACCACAGTTCCTCGGTGGTGAGCCAGCCCATGCCCTGGATAAACGCGCCTTCCACCTGGCCGATGTCGATGGCCGGATTCAGCGACTTGCCTGCGTCATGCAACGCATCGGCGCGCAGCAGCTTCCATTCGCCGGTCAGCGTATCGACGATCACCTCGGAGCACGCGGCGCCATAGGCGTAGTAGTAGAACGGCCGGCCATGCAGCGCCTTCTGATCCCAGTAGAGCTTGGGCGTGGTGTAGAAACCGTCCGACCAGAGCTGTACGCGCGCCACGTAGGCTTCACGCGCCAGGTCGCCAAACGACAGGCGCAGTTCACCGGCGATCACGAGATCGTCGTTGAAGCGCACGGCATCGGGTTCCACGCCAGCCTTGCGCGCGGCAAAAACCGCGAGGCGCTCGCGGATCTGGCGCGCGGCGTCCTGCGCGGCCTTGCCGTTCAGGTCGGCGCCGGTGGAGGCCGCCGTGGCCGATGTGTTGGCGACCTTGCTGGTATCGGTAGCCGTCACGCGCACGCGCTCCATGCGGATGCCGAGTTCGTGCGCCACCACCATCGCCACCTTGGTGTTCAGGCCCTGGCCCATTTCCGTGCCGCCGTGATTCACGAGCACCGAGCCGTCGTTGTACACGTGCACCAGCGCGCCGGCCTGGTTGTAGTGCGCCACATTGAACGAGATGCCGAACTTGACGGGCGTGATCGCGATGCCCTTCTTCAGGATCGGGCTCTTCGCGTTGAACTCCCGCGTGGCGGCGCGGCGGGCCCGGTATTCGCTGGAGGCCACCAGTTCGTCGATCAGTTCGTGGATGACGTTGTCTTCCACGGTCTGGCCGTACGGCGTGACGTTGCGCTCGCCCTTGCCATAGAAGTTGGCGCGGCGCACGTCGAGCGAGTCCTTGCCGACGTTGCGCGCAACGTTGTCCAGGATGTATTCGATCGCAAACGCACCCTGCGGGCCGCCGAAGCCGCGGAACGCGGTATTGCTCTGCGTGTTGGTCTTGCCGCAGTAGCCGTCGATCTGCACGTTCGGCAGCCAGTAGGCGTTGTCGAAGTGGCAGATCGCCCGCGTCATCACCGGACCGGACAGGTCGGCCGAGAAGCCAGCGCGCGACACCATTTCCACGCGGATACCCTCCAGGCGGCCGTCGTCGTCATGGCCCACGTCGAAGTCGAACGTGAAGTCGTGACGCTTGCCCGTGATCATCATGTCGTCGTCGCGGTCCGGACGCAGCTTGACCGGGCACAGCAGCTTCCACGCAGCCAGCGACGCGCAGCACGCGAACATGGCCGATTGCGATTCCTTGCCGCCAAAGCCGCCACCCATGCGGCGGCATTCCACCAGTACCTGGTGCGCGTGCCAGCCCAGCATGTGAGCCACGGCGTGCTGCATTTCGGTCGGGTGCTGCGTCGAACACCAGACGTGCATGCCATCGTTCTCGCGCGGGGCGGCATAGGCGATCTGGCCTTCGAGATAAAACTGCTCCTGGCCGCCAAGCTGGATATGGCCGCTGTCACGGCGAGCGGCGGCATCCAGATGCTTCGCCGGCTCGCCGCGCGTCAGGTGCATCGGGGGCAGCACGTAGCTGCCGGCGGCGTGCGCGGCCTCGGGCGTCAGTACCGGCGGCAGGTCTTCGTAATCGATGTCCGCCAGGCGCGCGGCACGGCGCGCGGCGTCATGTGACGAGGCCACGACCACAAAAATCGGCTGGCCGATGAACTGGACCAGATCCTTGGCCAGGATCGGGTCGTCGTGAATGATCGGGCCGCAGTCGTTGACGCCGGGAATGTCGTCGACGGTCAGCACGGTCACCACGCCGGGCGCCTTGCGCACGCGGTCGAGGTTGACGGACTTCAGGCGCGCATGAGCCTTGCTGCTCATGCCCAGCGCGGCGTGCAGCGTGCCGGCCAGTTCGGGAATGTCGTCGGTATAGGTGGCCGTGCCCGCCACGTGCAGGTGGGCCGATTCGTGCGGGCGCGAAATGCCCACTTGCGGCGTTGCTTCAGCGGCCACGCTGGCGTCGAGCAGGAAGGGTTCTGTTTGCTTGTTCATGGCGTGCTTTCCTCAGGCGCTCACGGTTTCACCGGTGCCCATGCATTCCCCCGCGCCAATCGCGCGGACATTGACCATGCCGGCCGGCAGCGCGTCCTCGCGCGTTTCGAGCCAGAAGCGGTAGAGCAGGTTGGCGGCGCCGCGCGAGCGATAGGCCGCGGTGGCGCGCATATCGGTCAGGGGCGTGTAGTCCTGGCCCAGCGCGGCCATGCCGGCGCGGGCGGTGGCTTCGGTCCACGGCTGTCTGACGAGCGCGGCCTCGGTCAACGCCGCGCGCTTGGGCGTGGCTGCCATGCCGCCGAATGCAATGCGCGCGGTGGTCACGATGCCGTTCTCGACCGTGATGCCAAAGGCGGCGCACACGGCGGAAATATCCTCGTCAAAACGCTTGGACAGCTTGTAAGTGCGGAAATGCCCCAGGCCGCGCACCGGCACGCGCAGACCGGCCACGAATTCGCCCTCGGTCATGGCCGTCTTCTGGTAGGCCAGGTACAGGTCTTCCAGCGGCATCGTGCGGCGCACGTCGCCGCGCTGCAGCACCACCTCGGTGCCCAGGGCAATCAGTGCGGGCATGGAGTCACCGATCGGCGATCCATTGGCGATGTTGCCGCCCAGCGTGCCGGCGTTGCGAATCGGCAGCGACGCAAAGCGCTTCCACAATTCCTCCAGCTCCGGATGCGCGACATTCAGCGCGGCGTAGGCGTTTTCCAGCGTCACGGCCGCGCCGATTTCGATAAAGCCATCGCGCTCGGCAATCGTGTTCAGGTCTTCCACCTGGCCGACGTAGAGCAGGTTGCCCAGTTCGCGGAACTGCTTCGTGACCCAGAGGCCCACGTCGGTGCTGCCCGCCAGGATGCGGATATCCGGCTCGGCGGCCTTGATGGCGCCAAACTCGGCCGCGGTGCGCGGTGCGTAGAAATGCTGGCCGCCCACGTTGTAATGGAACGTTTCACCGCGCTTGAGATTGCGCAGCGTGTCGGCGATCTGTTTCGGATTCAGGCGGCTGGCCGTCGGGGCGGGCAGGGCCATCATGCGCTGGCCGGCGTCGACGATCGGGCGGTAGCCGGTGCAGCGGCACAGGTTGCCGGTCAGCGCGTCGCAGATTTCCTGGCGCGCGGGCGGCTCACCGCCGGGCGTGTGCTGCTGGTACAGCGCCCACAGCGACATCACGAAGCCGGGCGTGCAGAAGCCGCATTGCGAGCCGTGGCACTCCACCATCGCTTCCTGCACCGGATGCAGCGCGCCGTCGGCCTGGCGCAGGTCCTCGACCGTGATCAGGGCCTTGCCGTCGAGCGTGGGCAGGAACTGGATGCAGGCGTTGACGGCCTTGAATTCGACATTGCCGTCGGTCTTCAGGTCGCCGATCACGACGGTGCAGGCACCGCAGTCGCCTTCGGCGCAGCCTTCCTTGGTGCCCGTGCAGCGCACGTCTTCACGCAGGTACTGCAATACCGTACGGGTCACGGGGGCGTCGGATACTTCCTGGACCTTGCCGCGGTGGAAAAAGCGGATGGTTTGCGTCTCCATGATCTTCTCTCTTTCGGGGATGGCGGAAACATAGCACCGGGTCTTTTCTTGCAATATTTGGCCCATGTGATATGCCCCATCAAGGCGCGCTCAAATGGGCGGTGCGGTGGGCGCAATCCCAACCCCGGTGCGGTCTGGCGGCGATCTACGGGTCTACCCGTAGTGCATCCGGACGATGCGTCGAATTTGACCGTATCAGGGGTGCCTGTCTTACACTATGCGCCGTTCCCTTCCCCCACGCCACCCACGCCAGCCAAAAGAGCGAGGTGGTATCTGCCATGCACGGACGCGACCATCTCGATACTTATTTGCTGCGGGTACTTCACACCCTGCTCACCGAGCAGAGCGTGACCCGCACCGCCGTCCGGCTTGGGCAGTCGCAGCCGGCCATCAGCAATACGCTCAAGCGGCTGCGCGAAATCACCGGCGACGCCATCCTGGTGCGTGGCAAGAGCGGCATGGTGCCAACCGAGCGCGGCCGCGAGCTGCTGTTGCTTGCCGAGCAGAGCCTGGCGGCGATGGATCGCATCGCCCGGCCGCCGCAGCAGTTCGACCCGGCCACCACCACGCGCACGTTCCATCTGGGCGCCCCCGATTACCTGGATGCGTTTTTCCTGCCCAATATCGTCGAGCGCGTGCGCCGGCTGGCGCCGGGCGCCAAGCTGTTCGTGCATCCGATGACGCAATCCACCGACTTTCTGGATGCGCTGGAGCAGGGTCATCTGGACATCGTGGTCGGCAACTGGCTGTCACCGCCCGAACATCTGCACATCTCGCCGTTGTTCGACGATGAGGTGGTCTGCATGCTGGGCGCCCAGCATCCGCTGGCGCGCCACGGCCTGACGCTGCGCCACTACCTGGAAATGCCGCACCTGGCGCCGGCACCGTATGCGTCGATGCAACGCAGCATGATCGACCAGGCGCTGGCCGAGCAGGGCTACAAGCGCAATATCCAGGTCACGTTGCCGTACTTCGGGCTGGTGCCCTACGTGCTCATGAAGACCGATATGGTGTTCACCACGGGCCGCCAGTTCGCCGCGCATTACGCGCAGTACCTGCCGATCCGCATGGTGCCGTCGCCGGTATCGTTCCCGCGCATGCGCTTCTACCAGCTCTGGCACGAGCGCTGCCATGCCGCGCCCGACGTGATGTGGCTGCGCCGCATGATTGCCGAAGTGGCGTCGGATCTACCTCAACTGCCGCGCCTGGAATCGGCACCCGCCAGCTAGGGTTTCAATGTGCCGAAGGCTGTACTTGCCGGGCGTTCGGCCGGCTGTACTTATGCTTTAAATATCATAATTGCCACAACGACGAATGCCGTGGAGAATGCGCGGAAACGTCGTGGAAACCGGGGCAAACGCTTGTCATCGAGCCACATTGTCGAATAGATATGCAAGGCAAAACATATGACATTCCGTTTCGACCTCTTTCCGGTGATTGCGGCCGACGATAATCCGCGCGCTAACGGCAAGGTGTTTCAACTGCTCAAGGCGGTGCGTGAGACGGGGTCGCTGCACCGCGCCGCGCAGGAAATCGGATTGTCCTATCGCCATGCGTGGGGCGTGATGCGTACCTGGGAGGACATGCTCGGTCGGCCGATGCTCGATATGGAGCGGGGCCGTGGCGCGTCGCTGACCCGCTATGGAGAGCGCTTGCTACGCGCCGAACTGCGCCTGCGCGACACGATCGACCCGGCCATGAAGCGGGCGATGGCCGAATTTCTGAGCGAACTCGACGACGCCGCTGCGCCGCAGACGGTACTCCATTTCTCGGGCAGTCACGATCCGGCCGTCGAGACGCTGGCGGCGGCGCTGCGCGAAACGCCGGCACCGTTGCAGCTCGACACCGTGTTCTGCGGCAGCGTGGAAGCGCTGGTGTGCCTGCAGGAGCGTCAATCGGAGCTGGCAGGCTTCTACGTATCGCCGATCCAGACCTCCGGCTCGGTGGCCCATGTGACGCTGCGCAAGTGGCTGCGGCCGGCCACGGTACGGCTTGTGCGCCTGGCATGGCGCGAGCAGGGCCTGATCGTGGCGCCGGACCTGGCACGCGAGATGCGCGACCTGCGCGATCTGCCGCGTACCGGCGCGCGCTTCGTGAACCGCCAGCGCAGCTCGGGCACGCGCATGCTGTTCGACCAGCTGCTGGCCACGCATGGCCTGTATCCCGACCAGATCAACGGCTACGACGAAACCGAGTTCAGCAACGAGAAGGTGGCCGAAGCGGTGCATGCGGGTCGTGCCCAGGTGGGCTTCGGCCTGCGCATGAATGCCGAGGCACGCGGGCTGGCGTTCGTGCCGCTGACGCACGAAGCCTACTATCTGGCGCTGCGCAAGAACGATCAGACCGCGCCGTGGATGCAGTCGCTGCTGTCGCTGCTGGCCGATCCCGCCTTTGCGCGACGCCTGGAACAACTGCCGGGCTACCGGGCCGCCGAACCGTCCGGCGTCCTGACGCCCCAGGAGGCGCTCCCGTGGTATGGGTCGGACGGTAAGGAAGGCCCCTGATCCCGGCTGGCGTTACACTCACCGGAAGTTGAACGCGCTGAACCGCGAGGAGCTTCCATGCTGGAAACCGCCGCGCTGGCCGCGGGCATGTCCTGGGCCAGCGGCCTGCGTCTGTACCTGGCCGTGCTGACGGCGGGCGTGCTGGCCCGTCTGGGCTGGCTCGATCTGCCTTCGGGCCTTCAGGTCCTGTCGTCCTGGTGGGTGATCGGGGTGGCGGCGGCGCTGACCGTCGCGGAATTCGTCGCCGACAAGGTGCCCGGTTTCGACACCGTCTGGGACGGCATCCAGACCTTCATCCGCATTCCGGCGGGAGCGATCCTGGCGGCCGCCGCGTTTGGCAACATGGACCCGCAGTGGACCGTGGCCGCCGGCCTGATCGGCGGCACACTGGCCGGTACCGCGCACGCGGCCAAGGCCGGCACGCGCGCACTGATCAATGTGTCGCCAGAACCTTTCTCGAACTGGGTGGCCTCATTCACCGAGGATGTGGGCACGGTGGGCGGACTGCTGCTGGCGTTCTTTTTGCCCGTGGTGTTCCTGATCCTGCTGGTCCTGTTCCTGATAGTCGCCGCCTGGCTGATCCCGAAGTTGTGGCGCGGCGCGCGACGGCTGCATTCCAGCCTGCGCGGCAAGCCTGAAAGACCGGCGCAACATCCGCCGCGCCGTCCGTAGACCCTACTCATCGTCCATCGCCAGCCGAATATGTCGACTGCATCCCGAACCGTTTCCGAAGCGAAGTTTTCCGCCTGGCGCCAGGCTTTACGCATGGCCCGCCGCGACTGGATGGCGGGGGAGCTGACACTGCTGCTGTTTGCGCTGGTACTCGCCGTGGCCGCGCTGACCAGCGTCGGCTTTCTGGCGGACCGCATGCGGCTTGGCCTGGAGCGCGATGCCCGGCAGATGATTGCCGCCGACGTCCTGCTGATTTCCGACCAGCCGTTCGACGCCGCATTCAGTGATCGCGCCAGGCACGATGGCCTGCTGGTGGCCCAGACCGTCACCTTCCCAAGCATGGCCACCGCGCGTGCCAACGGCGCACCCGCGCAGGGTGAGGCGCCAAGCCAGCTCGGCGCGCTGAAGGCCGTGACCGATGGATATCCGCTGCGCGGCCGGCTCAAGGTGACGCAGATGCCCGGCGGGGCCGAAACCGATGCCGAAGGGATTCCGGCGCCGGGCACTGTCTGGGTGGATGAGGCGCTGCTGCTATCGCTGGGCCTGCGCGTCGGCGACGGGCTGCAGCTCGGCAGCAAGACCTTCCGTATCGACCGCATCGTCACGCAGGAGCTGGACCGTGGTGCCGGGTTCATGAACTTTGCACCACGCGTGCTGTTGCCGATGTCCGACCTCGACGCCACCAAGCTGATCGGCTGGGGCAGTCGCGTCACGTATCGCCTGCTGGTGGCCGGACCCGACGCCGCCGGCGAAGCGTATCGCAAGTGGGCGACGGCGGAGATCGAGCGGCGCCATCTGCGCAACACGCGCGTGGAATCGCTTGAATCGGGGCAGCCGCAGATGCGTGCCACGCTGGATCGCGCCGAGCGCTTTCTGTCGCTGGTGGCGGTGCTTTCGTCGATGATCGCCGCCGTGGCCATCGCCATGTCCGCGCGCCGCTATATGCAACGGCACACCGACGCCACTGCGGTTTACAAGTGCATGGGGCTGTCGCGCGGGCAGATCCTGGCGGCGTTCGGCATCGAGTTCATGCTGCTGGGCCTGGGCGGCGCGGTCGTGGGGGTGGCGCTGGGCTATGCGGCGCACTACGGCCTGCTCGCGTCGCTGGGCGGCATTCTGCAGGTTTCATTGCCGCATCCGTCCGTTGTGCCGGCGCTGGTTGGCGTGGCCGCCGGGCTGGTGCTGCTGATAGGTTTTGCGCTGCCGCCGCTGCTGGCATTGACGCGCATCGCGCCGTTGCGCGTGCTGCGCCGTGATATCGGCCTGCCGCCGATTTCCGCCTGGACGGCCTACGCGCTTGGTTTGGGCGCATTCGTCGCGCTGCTGATGGTGGCCGCGCGCGATCTCAAACTTGGCCTGACCACGGCGGGTGGGTTCGTTGGCGCCGGCGTGGTCTTTGCACTGCTCGCGCTGGGGTTGCTGATCGCGTTGTCACGCACCATGCGCGGACGTGCGCGCGGCAGCGTGGGCTGGCGCTTTGCGCTGGCCGTGCTGGAGCGGCGCCGTGGCGTGACCGTACTGCAGACCGTGGCGCTGGCGGTGGGCCTGATGGCGCTGTTGCTGCTGGGCATGACCCGCAACGACCTGATCGATTCGTGGCGCAATGCCACGCCGGCCGATGCGCCCAATCGATTCATCATCAATATTCAGCCCGACCAGCGCGAGCCGTTGCGCGCGATGCTGGCGAAAAGTGGCGTCGATGACCTGCTGTTTCCGATGGTGCGCGGCCGTCTGATCCAGATCGGCGACCGTCCGGTACAGGCCGGCAGCTATCCCGACGGGCGCGCGCGAAATCTGGTCGAGCGCGAGTTCAACCTGTCGTACATGGACCGCATGCCCGATGGCAACGAGGTGGTTGCCGGACGATGGGACGGCGGAGCGTCAGTGGAAGAGGGCATCGCCAAGACGCTGCATATCAAGCTGGGCGACACGCTGCGTTTCGATGTGGCCGGCCAGATCGTCGAGGCGCCGGTGACGTCGCTGCGCAAGCTCGAATGGGGCTCGATGCGCGTCAACTTCTTCGTGATCCTGCCTGTGGCAAAAATGCAGGGGCTGCCGGAAACCTACATCACGTCGTTCCACCTGCCGCAGGCCAAGGCGGCGCTGGGCAACCAGCTGACGGCGGCGTTTCCGAACATCACCGTGGTCAATACGGACCTGATCCTGCGCCAGATCCAGAATGTGCTGGACCAGGTGATCGCCGCGGTGGAATTCCTTTTCGTCT
This sequence comes from Cupriavidus sp. 291-E7, assembly GCF_057798835.1. Lineage (NCBI taxonomy): Bacteria > Pseudomonadati > Pseudomonadota > Betaproteobacteria > Burkholderiales > Burkholderiaceae > Cupriavidus > Cupriavidus sp. 291-E7. Next base: position 69,331 of record NZ_JBYOJV010000010.1, on the reverse strand, counting down.
TCACGCTGCTGGCGGGCGTTACCGTGCTCTACGCGGCACTGTCGGGGGCGCGTGACGAACGCAAGCGGGACGCCGGTCTGCTCAAGGCGCTGGGCGCGCCGGCGTCGCTGGTCAGGCAGACGCAGTACGCCGAATTCCTGGTGGTGGGTGGCCTGGCGGGCTTTCTGGCCAGCCTGGGCGCGATTGTGGTGGGCTGGGGTCTGTCGCAATTCGTGTTCGACTTTCCGTACCGTTTCAATGCGTGGATTGTGCCGGTGGGCGTGGTTTCTGGCATGCTGTGCGCTTTTGCCGGCGGCTGGCTCGGTTTGCGCGAGGTGCTGCGGCAGCCCGCGCTCGCCACGCTGCGCGATGTGAACTGATTGGCCATGATTACCGAACCTGCAGAACCTGAAGACAACCGCGAAGAGATCACCGCCTACGAACTGATTGGCGGCGAAAAACGTGTGCGCGAGCTGGTCGACCGCTTCTACGACCTGATGGACCTGGAAACCGAGTTTGCCGGGCTGCGTTCGCTGCACCCGTCGTCGCTGGATGGTTCGCGCGACAAACTGTTCTGGTTCCTGTGCGGCTGGCTGGGCGGCCCGAACTATTTCATCGAGCGCTTTGGCCACCCGCGCCTGCGCGCGCGCCATCTGCCGTTCGAGATCGGCAACAGCGAGCGCGACCAGTGGATGCGCTGCATGGCGCTGGCCATGCAGGACGTGGGTTTGCCGGACGATCTGCAGATGCGGCTGATGCAGGCCTTGTTCCAGACCGCCGACTGGATGCGTAATGTCCAGCGATAAGACGTTGCCAGCGGCGGCACGCGCCGTGCTCGAATTCTGGTTCGGCGTGCCGGGCGCGGCGGAGTGGGGCGTTTCGCGGCGCGAGTGGTTTTCGAAGTCCGATGACTTCGATGCGGAGATTCGTGATCGATTCCTGGCCGCGTGGCAGGCCGCTCACGATGGCGCCGAGGACGACTGGTCAGTCACGCCCGAAGGTGCATGTGCCCGCGTCGTGCTGCTGGACCAGTTTCCGCGCAACATGTTCCGGGGCGATCCACGCAGCTTTGCCACCGACGGTCAGGCGCTTGCATTGGCGCGGCGCATGCTGGCCGCGGGCTGGGACCGCCAGTTGCCAACCGCGTGGCATCGGATGTTTTGCTATCTGCCGTTCGAGCATGCCGAGTCGCCTGTGGAACAGGACATTTCGGTGCGCGAGTGCGTTGCGCTGCGCGAGGACACGGCTGGCAAGGTCGATGTGGTGGAGTGGGCCGTGAAGCATCAGGAGATCATCGCCCGCTTCGGCAGGTTTCCGCATCGCAATGCGGTGGTGGGCCGGGAAAGCACCCAGGAGGAACTGGCTTTCCTGAAACAGCCTGGGTCGCGCTTCTGACTGCTGCATGACTTGGCCAAGCCCGTGCGATGGCTCGGGCGCCACCCTGCGGCGGGGGGTTGTTCCGCTTTGCTTATAATCTCAATTCTGCCGATCCACAGTCTTTCCGATACTCATGGAAGCTAAACCGCAAGCCGGCCCGCGCCGTACCCGAGACCGTATTCTCGATGTCTCGTTGCGCCTGTTCAATGAACTCGGCGAGCCGAACGTCACGACCACGACGATCGCGGAAGCCATGGAGATCAGCCCAGGCAACCTGTACTACCACTTCCGCAACAAGGACGACATCATCAACTCGATCTTCGTGCGCTTCGAGCAGGAGATGGAGCGCCGTCTGAAGATGCCGGAGGATCACAAGGCCACGCTGGGCGAGAGCTGGGGCTACCTGCAGTACATGTCCGAGTTCCTGTGGAACTATCGCTTCCTGTATCGAGACATCAACGATCTGCTAGCGCGCAACCGGATGCTGGAGACCAACTTCAAGCGAATCGTCGATCAGAAGAAGCGTTTCGCGCTGGAAATCTGCCGCCAGTTCCAGGAGGACGGCGACATGGAGGCCACGCCGGAGCAGGTGGATGCGGTGTGCACCAACATCGTGGTGATCGCCACGTACTGGCTGTCGTTCCAGTTCGTGCAGCATCCGCGCCAGTACAACGATCCGGAGCAGATCCGCGGCTATCTGCATGGGTCGAGCTATCACATCTTCTCGATCCTGGCGCCGTATCTGCGCGGCAAGGCGCGTGAGGCGTTCGATCAGCTTGCGCGTGAGTACGCCGCGGAAAAAGCCGCGGCGGAAGCCGCCAAGGCGGAAAAGGATAAAAAGTGAAATCGGTTTGCGTATATTGCGGCTCGAGCCCGGGTTTTCGCCCGGAGTATGCCGAAGCCGCCAGGACGCTCGGCCGGATCATGGCCGAACAGGGCCTGGCGCTGGTCTATGGCGGGGGCAAGGTGGGCCTGATGGGCATCGTCGCCGATAGCGTGATGGCGCATGGCGGCACGGCCATCGGCGTGATCCCCGACGCGCTGATGCAGAAGGAAGTGGGCCATCGCGGCCTGACGGAGCTGCATGTCGTGCGCAACATGCATGAGCGCAAGCAGATGATGGCCGACCGCTCCGACGCATTCATTGCCATGCCCGGCGGCGTGGGCACCTTCGAGGAACTGTTCGAGACATTCACTTGGGCGCAACTCGGCTATCACGACAAACCGGTCGGCCTGCTCAACGTGGCGGGGTTCTACGACGGCATGCTCACGTTCCTGAATCACGCCGTGGGTGAAGGGTTCCTGAAGCAGGTGCATGCCGATATGCTGCACGTGTCGGCATCGCCCCAGGACTTGCTCGGCAAGCTGGCCGCCGCACCGCGCGTGCGCGTGGACAAGTGGCAGGAAGGACGCGAGAAGACTTAAGCCCGAAGAACCTGGGCACGAAGAAAAACGCCGCCAGAGATGGCGGCGTTCTGCTTTCCGGCGGAGCGGCTAATTCATCAACATCCCGATCCACCGCACCACGTGCGGCCCGCCAATCGCAATCCATGTACCTCCGCAAAGGATCAGCGCCAGCATCACCGCCGCACTGCCAAAATCCTTCGCCCGCTTGGACAGGCTGTGCCGCTCCAGCGAGATACGGTCGATGGCCGCTTCCACACTCGAATTGAGCAGTTCCACGATCAGCACCAGTAGCAGCGTGCCCAGCAGCATCACACGTTCGACCACGGACACTGGCAGGATGAAAGCGCACGGGGTCAGAATCACCACGAGCGTGAGCTCCTGGCGGAACGCGCTTTCCTCCAGCACGGCGTAGCGCAAGCCCGACAGCGAGTTGATGGCTGCGTGCCAGGCACGCGTCAGGCCGCGGTTGCCTTTGTGGGGGTTGTTGGCGATCGAGTATTCGGTTTCCACTTCAGCCGCCACCCGGGTGGCGGTCGGCCGATGCAGCGACGGATCGGGCGGTAGCGTGGGTTGGGGCTTGGCCATGATCGGGTGCGACGGATGATGCCGGGTTGTCGGATCCGCCCGCCGCACCTGGCAGCGGGCGCAGATGCGTAAGGAACTGCTCGGATGCGGCGCGCCACGAAAATTTTTCCGCGTGGGCGCGCGCGGTTGCGCGGTCGATGCGCAACGCTTCCAGACAGGCCTCCCGCAGGTCTTCGTGCATCACGCCGGCCGGGCTGTCGCCAAGTACGTCGATCGGACCCGTCACCGGGTACGCCGCCACAGGCAGGCCACTGGCCAGTGCTTCCAGCAGGACCAGTCCGAACGTATCGGTCTTGCTCGGGAACACGAAGACATCTGCCGAAGCATACACCTTGGCGAGTTCGGGCTGTTTGAGCACACCGAGATAGTTGGCCGTCGGATAGCGAGCCTTGAGCGCCGCCAGCGCGGGGCCGTCGCCTACTACCCATTTCGAGCCAGGCAGATCGAGCTGCAGGAACGCTTCGACGTTCTTCTCCACGGCCACGCGGCCCACATAGAGGAAGATCGGATGGGCGGTGTTTAAAACGTTCGCTCGCTGCGCGGTGAAGACGTCCAGGTCCACGCCGCGCGTCCACAGCACGCATTGCGTAATGCCATAGTCGCGCAGGTCCTTGAGCACCACCGGCGTCGGCGCCATGACGGCACGCGCCGGGCCGTGGAACCAGCGCAGGAAGCGATAGGTCCAGGCCAGCGGAATGCCGAAGCGCGCCTGCACATATTCCGGAAAGCGCGTGTGATAGGCGGTGGTGAACGGCAGCTTGTGCTTCAGCGCATAGGCGCGCGCGGCCAGGCCCAGCGGGCCTTCGGTGGCGATGTGCAACGCCTCTGGCTGGAACGTGTCGATGCGGCGGCGGACCTTGGCCGACGGCAGGATCGACAGGCGGATCTCGGGATAGGTCGGGCAGGGCACCGTGCGGAATTCAAGCGGTGTGAGCAGATCCACCGTGTGACCCATGCCTTCGAGTTCGCGGCGAGTCGACTTCAGCGTGCGAACCACGCCATTGACCTGCGGTTCCCATGCGTCGGTGACAATCATGACTCTCATTGAAGCTCCTTGGGGCGTCAGCGCCGTGATGTAGTGGTATGGCAGGCCCGCACCAGAGTTACCGGTGCGGAGGCGGAGCGAATGGTAGTTGCGATGGCGTGCGTTGCGCGCGCCGCGCAGCGGATCGCGTTCAGGCCGCGACCTCGGCGGTGCGGCGGCGCCGGCGGGTGGCTGCCTCGGGCGGGTCGATCAGCGTGGTCCAATAGACGATCTTGAGTTCGCCCTCGGTGGTTTCCACGAGCGCCGACAGGCTTTCCACCCAGTCGCCATCGTTGCAGTAGAGCTGGCCGTCCACCTCGCGGATTTCGGCCTTGTGGATGTGGCCGCAGACCACGCCGTCGCAGCCCCGGCGGCGCGCTTCGTCCACCATCGCGTGCTCGAACGAATTGATGTAGCTCACCGCGTTCTTGACCTGATGCTTCAGGTATTGCGACAGCGACCAGTAGTCGAAGCCAAGCCGCGCGCGCACGCGGTTGAAGTGGCGGTTCAGGGCCAGGATCATCGTGTAGAGCGAATCGCCGAGGTAGGCCAGCCACTTGGCATGCTGCACCACGCCGTCGAACAGATCGCCATGCACGACCCAGAGCCGCTTGCCGGTGGCGGTCACGTGCACGGCATCTTCCCGCACGCTGACGTCGCCGAAGGCCAGGCCATCGAACTGGCGCGCGCCTTCATCGTGATTGCCGGGGATGTAGATCACCTCGGTGCCCTTGCGCGCCTTGCGCAGCAGCTTCTGCACCACGTCATTGTGGCTCTGCGGCCAGTACCAGCCACGGCGCAGTTGCCAACCGTCGATGATGTCGCCTACCAGATAGAGCACGTCGGATTCGTTGTGCTTGAGAAAGTCGAGCAGGTAGGTGGCCTGGCAACCGGGCGTGCCCAGGTGGATATCGGACAGCCAGATGGCGCGATAACGTTGCGCGGCAGGCTCCGCGCTGGCGACGGGGCGGGTGCCGGAGTCGACGGTATCGCGCTGAGGGGTGGGAAGGCTGGGACTGAGGTCGGCTTGCGGCGGCATGAATGCCGCGAAGGCGGCAGGCATTGAGAGCGTTGCGTCAGGCTTGCCGCGCAGGCGTTGCGCGACCCTCGACAAACGTCCGCGTGCAAATCGGATGGCTTGAACCATGACGGCCCCGGTATCGGCGATGGCTGCATTGAGCCAGCACCGCATGACGGAGCCGTGACGGAAATATGAATGTCACATGAAGCTTGCGACGTTGCCGTTGCCGTTGCCGATGGCGATGGCGATGGCGATGGCGATGGCGATGGCGATGGCGATGGCGATGCCGATGCCGATGGCTAGTGCGGCGCGGTGCTTGCGCTCGGGGCCGGTTCGCGTCGCAGCATGGCCAGCGCGGCCAGCGTGGCATGGACTGCGCCGGTGTCGCGCAGCAACGAGACATGGCCGACGCCGTCGAGCGCGATATGCCTCGCGCCATCCAGCCACGAGGTGCCCCGTGGGCCTGCAATCGAATCATGCCAGCTGAATATGGACACGACGCGCGCCCGCATCTCAGGCGTTTCCGACGCGGCCAGCGATGCCAGCCACGGACTCTGCCATCGCATCTGCCGAGCGTTGCGCCCGCCGCCTAATCGCGCGAGCGCGCAGCCATGATGCGGGCTGCCCAGGGTGACGATGCCCGCGCAGGGGGCGGGATCTCCCGCTTGCGCGGCTAGCACCTGCGCGGCGCGTGCGGCCAGTCCGCCCATGCTGTGGCAGACCAGCAGCGGTGCCCGGCCGGAGCGCGCCCGGATGTCATGCATCCGTGCCAGCAATTGCGGTGCGTAGTCGTCGATGTCGCCCAGCACCGGCGTCAGATCGATACCTTCGCAGCGATAGCCGGCATCGGCCAACGCGGGCGCCATGTCGAGCCAGATCGCGTGATTGCAGCCGTAGCCGTGTACCAGCAGGACATGCGGCGTCGCTGCCAACGGTTGCGACGGGGCCGCGAAGCTCAGGCGTGAGCGGAATGGCTGCAACCAGTTGAACATGCGGAAGACGGCGCGACATTCGGCCAGGAAGCAGCGTAGCGCGGCCGCAGGTCCGATGGGCTTGCGCGCGGGGGCTTGGGAGGGCAGTGGCGGGCGGTGTTCTCTGGCAATGCCGACGCCGCCGAGCGTGGCGCCGAATGCCGTCGCTACGCTGACCCCGAATCCCAACAGCACGGCAACCAGTCCGCTGGCCAGCGCCGCAGTCCACGGCCAGCCATGCGCGAGCGCCAGCCAGGCTGCCAGCGCGCAAGCCGCTGTCGCCTGTACCACCACGGCGGCGCGGCGCGCGGCGGCGGCCGTCAGGTTCATTTCCGGGTCTGGCGCAGGTCGATCAGCCGCGTGCCTGCCAGGCGATCGTGCAGGAATTGACGGCGTGGATCGAGCCAGACCAGCGAGATCCAGATCACCAGTCCGACGGCCAGCACGCCGATGAATGGCCACCGCGTGAGTCCCATAGCGTGGCCCACGGCGGCGGCTGGCGGCAGCCACAGCCAGGCCAGCACGTAGCGCAGCAATGCCTGCGGCCAGCGCGGCGGCTGGCCAGCGGCCGTTTCCAGTCGGAGGCGCCAGGTCTGCATTGCCAGCGTCTGGCCGGAGCGTTGCCAGAACCAGGTGAAGTAGCCGCCAAGCACGATGAATATCCACACCTGGTCTGCATAAGGATGGTCCAGTCCAATCCTGCGCAGCAGAGGGCGGGCCATGACGTGCAACGCGCTGGCGGCCATCAGCACGCCAAACAGCAGCACGCCTTCATAGACCATGCAAAGCAGGCGGCGGCGCAGCGTGGGAATCTGTACCGGATTGGCTGAAATCTGTTCGGGAGCGGCTGGCGTGGCGGCAGGCATGGCGCAAGGCAGGTCGGGTAAGCGGCCATTATGCCAAACACGACGCGCGTGCCGGCTGGATCGCTGGTGCGGCCCCACAGGCGGCCGGCCAGGCGGAGCGGTCGCGGCAGGGCGCCTTACGGGCGCTGCGTTTCGGACTGGTTGATGTCGGTGGCGGCTTCGCCGGTGACGGGCGGGGAGAGCGTGGGCGCCGGGGCGGGCGTGGCGGGCACCGCGGCGGCGGGCGACGCTGCCGCGGGCGATGGTGCGATCGGCGCCGAGGCCGCCGCTGCTCCCGCGATGGCCTGCGTGGCAGGCGCGGAGGCTGGGGCGGCTTCAGGCGCGCTGGCGGGCGGCCTGGTCTGCGGATGGAGCTGCCGGCTTGTGTCCGCCGGCGGGCGTTTGCCCGATGGCAGAGCGCTGACGGCGCCGGGGTGGCGCGGCACCTTTTCGGCGGCGGCCAGCTTCTTCTTCTGCTCTTCAGGCAGTTGCTGGTAGCGGTCCCATGCCTCGGCTTTCTTTTCCTGCGGGAGCTGGCGCGTGATCTGGTAGTTCTCGCGTGCCAGGCGGCGTTGCTGCGGCGTCATCCTGACCCACTCCGCCATGCGTTCCTGCAGGCGTTGCTGCTCTTCGGGCTTGAGCTTGGGGTACAGATCGGCAATGCGCTGCCACTTGCGGCGGTTCAGCTCGGGAATGGTGTCCCAGAGCGGCTGCAGCGGCAACAGAATCTGCTGATGCGTTGCCGACAGCTCGCTCCACGTGGGGTGGGTGTTGATGACCGGACGCGCAGCCGGCTGGCTGGCGGCCTGGGCGCGCGGCCCCTGAGCATGTGCCGCGCCGATCACGGCATCGACCGAAAGTGCAGCAACGGTCGCGGCGGCGGCAAACAGTGCGGCAAGCCGGCGACGGATCGCGTCGGTATGGAAGGTTGCGCGCGCCATCTTATTGATCGTCGCGGTCGCGCTTCAGGAACACGTGGAAGCCCTGGTCGGCGTAGGCCGTGGGCGGCAGATCGTCAAGCAGCATCGCGGCGTCCACATCCGCGAGTTCTTCCAGGCGTTGCTGTTGCTGCCAGTGGTAGATGCCAAGCAGGCCGGTACCCAGCGCGATCAGCGTCCACACCAGGGCGAGCTTGCGCAGCCATGCCCCAGCTCGGTGCAGCGGTGTATCGTCCTCGTCATCGAAGGCGTAGCCGTGTGGTGCACCCGGCAGGGCCAGTTGCGGGACGTGAGCGGTCGCTTCTGCTTTCTTGGCAGCCAGTGCCATCCGCCGTGCGGCTGAGAGCCGTTCGGAAATGTCACGCGGCAGCGCCTCCGCCGAGGCATCGAGTGCCAAGCGGATTTCGTGGGCGAATCGCCGTTCCTGGATTTCTCGTTCGTTTCTGCTCATAGTCGGACTCCGCGCGCGCGCAAGGCTTGCGCCAGCGTATGCGTGGCACGGGAACAGTGCGTCTTGACGCTGCCTTCCGAGCAACCCATCACGGCTGCGGTTTCGGCTACGTCCATATCCTCCCAGTAACGCATCAGGAAAGCCTCGCGTTGACGTGTTGGCAGTCGCTGGATTTCCTGTTCGATGATCGCCATGACCTGCGCCCGCTCGACCTTGTCGGCGCTGCTTTCGGCCGACTCCGTTCCGGCTTGGGCTTCCAATGTGTCCAGCAGGTCGCTGTCGTCGCCATCGCGCTCGTCACGCAGGTTCGAGAACAGCGTTACCCATGTATTGCGTACCTTCTGGCGCCGGAACCAGTCGTGGATGGTGTTCTGCAGAATCCGCTGAAACAGCGGCGGCAGCTCGGTGGCGCTCTTGTCACCGTACTTTTCCGCCAGCTTGATCATGGCGTCCTGCACGATGTCCAGCGCCGCTTCATCGTCACGCACGGCGAAAACGGCCTGTTTAAAGGCGCGCCGTTCGACACTGGCGAGAAAGTCTGAGAGTTCCTTATCGGTGGCCATGCAGGCGAAAACAGCGATTGGGCGGAAGAGGGCCAGGCCAAATGTGCCGCGAAAGTCCTGCGGCATCCCGGAAATGTCTGCGATCCTAGCAAAAAACAGCCGCACTCTGCCACTGCTGTATGCAAGAGCAGACATGATCCCCCGGTTGCGCTATGGCGCCGCTGTCGTGTCATCAATGACTGGCGGGCCGGCCATGCAAAAAGTTCCTTCGATGCATTTACCGCACTGGTGCATTGCAGTATCATCGACGGTTCACGACATCAGTGGTTGTCTCATCAGACCGCTTATAAGGCGGTCTCTTCATGCAGACGCGCACCGCTTGAACCCGAGCCACAAGCCCGGCAGAGAGCATCCAAACAATTTTTTGCCGAAAATTGCAAAGGACAGAAATGAACATGCCCAGCGCGGAATTCTCCCACGCAGACAGCAATTCATCCTCCGGTCGGGAAATGATCGGAGCGGAAATCCTCGTCAACGCACTTGCCGAAGAAGGCGTCGAGTACGTCTGGGGTTACCCCGGCGGCGCAGTGCTCTATATCTACGACGAGCTCCACAAGCAAAAGAAATTCGAACACATCCTGGTTCGCCATGAGCAGGCCGCCGTGCATGCCGCTGACGGCTATGCCCGTGCGACTGGCAAGGTTGGCGTTGCACTGGTGACTTCGGGCCCTGGCGTGACCAACGCCGTGACCGGCATCGCCACCGCCTATCTGGACTCGATCCCGATGGTGGTGATCACCGGTAACGTCCCGACGCACGCCATTGGTCAAGATGCGTTCCAGGAATGCGACACCGTCGGCATCACGCGTCCGATCGTCAAGCACAACTTCCTCGTGAAGGACGTGCGCGATCTGGCCGCGACGATCAAGAAGGCGTTCTTCATCGCCGCTACCGGCCGTCCCGGCCCCGTGGTGGTCGATATTCCGAAGGACGTGTCGCGTAACGCCTGCCGCTTCGAGTATCCGAAGACGGTGGACATGCGTTCGTACAACCCGGTGAACAAGGGCCATGCTGGCCAGATCCGCAAGGCCGTGGCACTGCTGCAGGCCGCCGAGCGTCCGTATATCTATTCGGGCGGCGGCGTCGTGCTGGCGAACGCCAGCGACGAGCTGCGCGAGCTGGCCGCACTGACCGGTCACCCTGTCACCAACACGCTGATGGGCCTGGGCGCGTTCCCGGGCACGCACAAGCAGTTCGTCGGCATGCTCGGCATGCACGGCACGTATGAAGCCAACATGGCCATGCAGAACTGTGACGTGCTGATCGCCATCGGCGCCCGCTTTGACGACCGCGTGATCGGCAACCCGTCGCACTTCACCGCGCAGGCCCGCAAGATCATCCACATCGATATCGATCCCTCGTCGATCTCGAAGCGCGTCAAGGTGGACATTCCCATCGTTGGCAACGTCAAGGATGTGCTGCAGGAACTGATCGCCCAGATCAAGGCCAGCGACGTCAAGCCCAAGCGCGAGTCACTGGCGAAGTGGTGGGATCAGATCGAGCAATGGCGTTCGGTGGACTGCCTCAAGTACGACCGCAATTCCGAGATCATCAAGCCGCAGTACGTGGTGGAGAAGATCTGGGAACTGACCAAGGGCGATGCGTTCATCTGCTCCGACGTCGGTCAGCACCAGATGTGGGCAGCGCAGTTCTACAAGTTCAACGAACCGCGCCGCTGGATCAACTCCGGTGGCCTGGGCACGATGGGCGTGGGCCTGCCGTACGCGATGGGCATCAAGAAGGCGTTCCCGGACAAGGAAGTCGTCACCATTACCGGTGAAGGTTCGATCCAGATGTGCATCCAGGAACTGTCGACCTGCCTGCAGTACGACACCCCGGTCAAGATCTGCTCGCTGAACAACGGCTATCTGGGCATGGTGCGTCAGTGGCAGGAAATCGAGTACGACAACCGCTACTCGCATTCCTACATGCAGGCACTGCCCGACTTTGTGAAGCTGGCCGAGTCGTATGGCCACGTTGGCCTGCGTGTCGAAAAGACCGCCGACGTTGAGCCCGCGCTGCGCGAGGCGTTCCGCCTGAAGGACCGTACCGTGTTCCTGGACTTCCAGACCGACCCCACGGAAAACGTGTGGCCGATGGTGCAGGCCGGCAAGGGTATCTCCGAAATGCTGCTTGGCGCGGAGGACCTGTAATGCGACACATCATCTCGGTCCTGCTGGAAAACGAACCCGGTGCGCTGTCGCGTGTGGTGGGCCTGTTCTCGGCACGTGGATATAACATCGAGACGCTGACGGTGGCTCCCACCGAAGATGCGTCGCTGTCGCGGATGACCATCGTCACCACCGGCTCGGATGACGTGATCGAGCAGATCACGAAGCATCTGAACCGTCTGGTGGAAGTGGTCAAGGTGGTGGACCTGACCGAAGGCGCGCATATCGAGCGCGAGCTGATGCTCGTGAAGGTGCGTGCCGTGGGCAAGGAGCGCGAGGAAATGAAGCGCACCGCCGACATCTTCCGTGGCCGCATCATCGACGTGACCGAAAAGACGTACACCATCGAGCTGACCGGCAACGGCGGCAAGCTGGATGCGTTCCTCGATGCTATCGACCGTACCGCGATTCTGGAAACCGTCCGCACTGGCGGTTCCGGCATCGGTCGGGGCGAGCGCATCCTGAAGGTCTGACCGGCGCCCCCGGCAACAGAGCACGGCCACAAGCCGACAGCAGTATCCCGAAGCGGCGCGACGCATCCACTGATCAGTAGACGTTGCGCCGCCACCCCAATACGAAGATTTGAGAAATTGAAGGAACCATCATGAAAGTGTTTTACGACAAGGACGCCGACCTCTCCCTCATCAAAGGCAAGAACGTCACCATCATCGGTTATGGCTCGCAAGGCCACGCCCACGCGCTGAACCTGAAGGAATCGGGCGTGAACGTGACGGTCGGCCTGCGTAAGAGCGGCGCGTCGTGGAACAAGGCCGTCAACGCTGGCCTGCAGGTCAAGGAAGTGGCCGAAGCCGTGAAGGGCGCCGATGTGGTCATGATCCTGCTGCCGGACGAGCAGATCGCCGACGTGTACAAGAACGAAGTGCACGCCAACATCAAGGAAGGCGCTGCGCTGGCCTTCGCGCACGGCTTCAACGTGCACTACGGCGCCGTGATTCCGCGTGCCGACCTGGACGTGATCATGATCGCCCCGAAGGCTCCGGGCCACACCGTTCGCTCGACGTACTCGCAAGGTGGCGGCGTGCCGCACCTGATCGCCGTGCATCAGAACAAGTCCGGCGCTGCCCGTGACATCGCGCTGTCGTACGCAACCGCCAACGGCGGCGGCCGTGCCGGCATCATCGAAACGAACTTCCGCGAAGAAACCGAAACCGACCTGTTCGGCGAGCAGGCCGTGCTGTGCGGCGGTACCGTCGAGCTGATCAAGGCTGGCTTCGAGACGCTGGTGGAAGCCGGCTATGCTCCGGAAATGGCGTACTTCGAGTGCCTGCACGAACTGAAGCTGATCGTCGACCTGATCTACGAAGGCGGCATCGCCAACATGAACTACTCGATCTCGAACAACGCTGAATATGGTGAGTACGTCACCGGTCCGCGCGTTGTGACCGAAGAGACCAAGAAGGCCATGAAGCAATGCCTGACGGACATCCAGACGGGTGAGTACGCCAAGAGCTTCCTGCTGGAAAACAAGGCCGGCGCCCCGACGCTGATCTCGCGCCGCCGCCTGACGGCCGAGCACCAGATCGAGGAAGTGGGTGCGAAGCTGCGCGCGATGATGCCGTGGATCGCCAAGAACAAGCTGGTCGACCAGTCGAAGAACTAAGCAGTACGGGCAATAGCAGGGTGCTCTGGCCGATCCGGCCCGACACCCTGCGATGCCACGGCCGCCCAGTCGGCCGCCGGTCTTTGCGCTTGCACAAGACATTTCGGCGGACACTGGGCGGCTTTTTGTTATCCTTGTCGGACTTTTTCGGGCGCAGGCCTGAATTTTTCTTATATTTCGCATCGACAGCCCCCGAAACCTTGCGCGTGAAGCCATCCGCGCGGGTTTGCCAGTGGGGTGTGTAGATCCGTGCGACCAACAAAACAACGCTTGCATGAACTATCCTCATCCGCTGATCGCCCGTGAAGGCTGGCCGTTCCTGGTCGGCGCTTTCATCATCTCGCTGCTGGTGCATGTCAGCGCGGGCTTCTGGTGGGCGTTGCCGCTGTGGATCATCACGATTTTCGTGCTGCAGTTCTTCCGCGATCCGCCGCGGCCGATTCCGTCGGCGCCAAATGCCATCCTGGCACCGGCCGATGGCCGCATCGTCGTGGTGGAGAAGACCCAGGACCCGTACGCCGGCCGCGAAGCGCTGAAGATCAGCGTGTTCATGAACGTGTTCAACGTGCATTCGAACCGTGCGTCGCTGGACGGCAAGGTCGAAAAGCTCGAGTACTTCCCGGGCAAGTTCGTCAACGCGGATCTGGACAAGGCTTCGCTCGAAAACGAGCGCAACGCGGTGGTGATCCGCCGCGCGGCTGATGGTCAGCTGGTCACGCTGGTGCAGGTTGCCGGTCTGGTGGCACGCCGTATCCTGTGCTACACCAAGGTGGGCGATACGCTGTCCCGTGGCCAACGCTATGGTTTCATCCGCTTCGGCTCGCGCGTGGACGTGTACCTGCCTGTGGATGCCCGTCCGCGTGTGACGATCGGCGAAAAGGTATCGGCCTCGTCGACCGTGCTCGCCGAGCTGGACGTCCAGGCCTGAAGCCGGACCGGTCAGCAACAGGAGACCTGGCATGGGTGCCTTCAACCGACGCAACAAACGCGCGAGTAGTGGCAACGTGACGCACCTGCGTCCGTTCCGCCATAACCAGCTGCGCAACGACGCCGCCTACGACGAAGCCGACGAGCACGACATCGAGTACGTGCGTCCGCGCCGCCGGGGCATCTACCTGCTACCCAACGCCTTCACGACGGCGGCACTGTTCGCGGGTTTTTTCGCGATCGTGCAGGCCATGAACATGCGCTTCGATGTGGCAGCCATCGCGATCTTCGCGGCGATGGTGCTCGATGGCATGGACGGCCGCGTGGCGCGTATCACCAACACGCAGAGCGCCTTTGGCGAGCAGTACGACTCGCTGTCCGACATGACTTCGTTCGGCGTTGCGCCGGCGCTGGTGATGTACGAGTGGATCCTGCATGACCTGGGCAAGTGGGGCTGGATTGCCGCATTCGTCTATTGCACCTGCGCGGCGCTGCGGCTGGCCCGTTTCAATGCCAACATCGGCGTAGTGGACAAGCGCTTCTTCCAGGGCTTGCCAAGCCCGGCGGCAGCGGCGCTGGTGGCGGGCTTTGTCTGGCTGGCCATCGACAACAAGCTGCCGGTGAAGGAGCTGTGGATGCCGTGGGTCGCGTTTGGCATCACGCTCTATGCTGGTTTGTCGATGGTGTCGAACGCGCCGTTCTACAGCGGCAAGGCGCTCGACGTGCGCTACCGCGTGCCGTTTGGCATGATGGTCCTGGTACTGGTGCTGTTCGTCATCATTTCGTCGGACCCGCCGGTGGCACTGTTCGGCCTGTTCGTCGCTTATGCGATCTCCGGCTACCTGCTGTGGGCCTGGCGTGCGTTGCACGGGCAGCCCGGCGGCGTCGGTAAGGCGCGTCAGGCCGGTGGCGGTAACGGTACCGGTAACGGCAATTGACCGAATCTCAAAAAAGGGCGCCTTGTAGGCGCCCTTTGTTTTTTTGTGTGTTGTAGTCCGTTGTAACCACCCCAAGGAGAATGTCATGGGCATGTTTGATTTCATCAAGGACGCGGGAGAGAAGCTGTTTGGCAAGGGTGAGGCCAAGGCCGCGCAGGAAGCCGCCGCCGCCGACCCTGGTGCGGCCGAAAAGGCCGAAGCCGCCAACCGGGCGGCTGGTGATGCCATCGAGGCTTATATCGCGCAGATGGGGCTGTCCGCCACCGGGCTGACCGTGACCGTGGATGGTTCGCAGGGCAAGGTCACGGTATTCGGCGTGGCAGCGGATCAGGCCACGCGCGAGAAGATCATCCTGTGCTGCGGCAACGTCGAGGGCGTGGATTCGGTTGAGGACAAGATGTCGGTCAACGTGGAGACTGCCGAGTCGCAATGGCACACCGTGGTGAAGGGCGACACGCTCTGGGCCATTTCCCAGGCCGCTTACGGCAATGGCGCCGAGTACAACAAGATCTTCGAGGCCAACAAGCCGATGCTGACGCACCCGGACAAGATCTATCCCGGCCAGAAATTGCGCATTCCTCCCAAATAACAGGGTTGTAGCCGGTTGCGCGGTCGCAGCAAACCGGCTATAGTCGCCGACATGATTTCGCGCCAGACCCTAATCGCCCGCACCACCCTAGGTGGCCTACTAGGCCATCAGGTCGGGACGCGCGCGCGCTAAGGGATTCGGATTACCGCCCTGGCGCGGAAATCACCAGGATTTTTTGAACGCCCCGGCCTGCATCGATGCACGCCGGGGCGTTTTGCATTCCGATCCGAATGCCCGGCGTGGTGAATGCAGGTCCGCGGTACAGCACATAAGGCACAGCCCAGGAGCTCCACAAAATGTCTGACAAACTCATCATTTTCGACACCACCTTGCGCGACGGCGAGCAGTCCCCCGGTGCGTCCATGACCCGCGAGGAAAAGATCCGCATTGCGCGTCAACTGGAGCGCCTGAAGGTCGATGTGATCGAGGCGGGCTTTGCGGCCAGCTCCAATGGCGACTTCGAAGCGATCCGCTCGATTGCCCAGGTCGTCAAGGATTCGACGATCTGCTCGCTGGCTCGTGCCAACGACAAGGACATCGCGCGTGCAGCCGAAGCGCTGAAGCCGGCCAACTCGTTCCGTATCCATACGTTCATCGCCACATCGGCGCTGCACATGGAGAAGAAACTCCGCATGACGCCGGATCAGGTCTATGAACAGGCCCGCCTGGCCGTGCGGTTCGCGCGCCAGTTCACCGATGACATCGAGTTCTCGCCGGAAGACGGCAGCCGCTCGGACATGGATTTCCTGTGCCGCGTGCTCGAAGGCGTCATCGCCGAAGGCGCGACGACGATCAACCTGCCCGACACCGTTGGCTACGCCGTGCCGGAAGGTTACGCCGACCTGATCCGCTCGGTCCGCGAGCGCATTCCGAATTCGGACAAGGCTGTCTGGTCGGTGCATTGCCACAATGACCTGGGCATGGCCGTGGCCAACTCGCTGGCCGCCGTGAAGCTTGGTGGCGCCCGCCAGATCGAATGCACGATCAACGGCCTGGGCGAGCGCGCCGGCAACACGAGCCTGGAAGAAGTGGTGATGGCCGTGAAGACGCGCCGCGACTACTTCGATCTCGATGTCGGTATCGATACCACGCAGATCGTGCCGGCCTCGAAGCTCGTCTCGCAGGTGACCGGTTTCGTCGTGCAGCCGAACAAGGCCGTGGTGGGCGCCAACGCGTTCGCCCATGCGTCGGGCATCCATCAGGATGGCGTGCTCAAGGCGCGCGACACCTACGAGATCATGCGTGCAGAGGACGTGGGCTGGACCGCCAACAAGATCGTGCTGGGCAAGCTCTCGGGCCGCAATGCATTCAAGCAGCGCCTGCATGAGCTGGGCATCGAGCTTGAGAGCGAAGCCGAGGTCAATGCCGCGTTTGCCCGCTTCAAGGAACTGGCTGACCAGAAGGCCGAGATCTTCGACGAGGACATCCTGGCAATCGTTTCGGACGAAGAGCAGGAAAACGCCAACGAGCACTACCGTTTCGTGTCGCTGTCTCAGCGTTCGGAAACCGGTGAGCGCCCGCACGCCCGCGTGGTGTTCAACGTCGACGGTGCGGAGCAGACCGGCGAAGCCGAAGGCAATGGTCCCGTGGATGCCACGCTGCATGCCATCGAAGGCCGCGTTGGCAGTGGTGCCGAGCTGGTGCTGTACTCCGTGAACGCGATCACGGCGGGCACGCAGGCTCAGGGCGAAGTGACCGTGCGTCTGTCGAAGGCCGGCCGCATCGTCAATGGCGTTGGCACCGACCCGGACATCGTTGCCGCGTCGGCCAAGGCATACCTGGCCGCACTGAACAAGCTGCACGACAAGGCCGTGCAGAAGATCAATCCGCAGATCTGACCTTTACCTGACCTGAATCCTGCGATGCGATGGCGGGGGCTCACAAGGCCCCGGCCGTCATGGACCGCCCGGCTCGTTGCGTATCCCGCATGGCCGGGCGGTTTGTCGTTTATCGGTATGTCGCGTTTATCGAGGGTCGGGTCGATCGCGTAGCGGATCGGGTGTGATCAGCGTGCGGCGCAGCACACCCGCATCGTCGAACATGAAGTTGAACATCGAGTACCACTGGTCCTCGTGCAGGAAGCGATAGCTCCACGCCTCCTGCTTCAGTCGCGGGTAGTACTCGATCGGCTCCCGCGGCGCGCCGAAGTGTTCCCGCACATCCTTCTTGGTCCACACATTGACCTGGGCCTTGTACAGTTCAGTCGTGGTCAGCATCTGGCGGAAGTTCGTCAGCCTGCCGCCCTGATCGAAATCCGCCGCGTATGAGTACTCGCCGAGCGGTTGCTTCGAATAGAACCAGCGCGTGGTGCCGTCATCGAGCCGGTACACATCGGTGGGTTTGCCAAAGGTAGCCTCGACGGCGCTCTGCGGCTGGCCAACGAGCTTCAGGCCGGTATTGACCGGCGCCAACGCCGGACCCAGGCTGCCGCAGCCAGTCAGCGCGGCCGTGGCCAATGCGACGGCGGCGATCCATCGGCGTGCGCCAGCTTTCGGGGATTGGTTCATTTCTGATTGGGGACTGTGCAAAGTGCGTTAATCGTCAGTGTAGCGGTCGGGGCAGGTCTGTGTGTACCATCGCGGCTTTTGCAGGAACAACTGGAGTCTTGATGGGCGGTATCGGAATGAACGGGCTACGGCGCTGGCTCGCTGCGGCGCTGTGCTGCGCGGCCACGGCTGCGGCGGCGCAGCAGCCTTCGGGCGCGCCGATCCGGCTTGGCATGATCGACGGGCTGTCCGGGCCGTTCGCCAACGCTGGGGAAGCCGTGGCGCGCAACCTGCGGATCGCTATCGAGCGCATCAACGCCCGAGGCGGCGTGAAGCTGCCCGATGGTGCCCATCCGCTTGAACTGGTGACGTTCGACAGCAAGGGCAATGTCGACGAAAGCCTGATTCAGTTCCGTGGCCTGGTCGACAAGCGCATCCCGTTCGTTCTGCAAGGCAACAGCTCGGCGGTGGCGAGCGCGCTGGTGGCGGCGATCAACCGTCAGAATCAGCGTCAGCCCGATACCCGCGTGCTGTTCCTGAACTATTCGGCGGTCGATCCCACGCTGACCAACGAGAACTGCAGCTTCTGGCACTTCCGCTTCGACGCCAGCGCGGACATGCGCATGCAGGCACTGACCGAAGCCATTCGCAGCGAGCATGCGGTGCGCAAGGTCTACCTGATCGACCAGGACTACAGCTTCGGCCATCAGGTGGCGCGCTCGGCGCGCGAAATGCTGGCGGCCAAGCGGCCTGATATCCAGATCGTGGGCGACGAATTCCACCCAATCGGCAAGATCAAGGACTTTGCGCCCTACATCGCCAAGATCAAGGCTAGCGGCGCCGACGCCGTGGTCACCGGCAACTGGGGCAATGACCTGACGCTGATGATCAAGGCCGCGCGCGAGGGTGGCCTCAAGGCGCGCTTCTACACGTTCTACGGCAATGGGCTGGGCGCCCCGGCGGCGATGGGTGACGCCGGCGTGGGCCGCGTGCTGGCCGTGGCCGAGTGGCATCCGAACGTGGGCGGCGCGGCGTCCGATGGTTTCTACCAGGCGTTCCGCACACGCTACCCGGACCCCCGCGACGACTACGTGCACCTGCGCATGCAGATGATGGTGGAGATGCTGGCCCGCGCGATCGAGCAGGCCGGCTCCACTGACGCCGTGGCGGTAGCCTATGCCCTGGAGGACATGCGCTTCACCAACGGCTTCCACGAGGCAACCGTACGCGCGGACGACCACCAGGTCCTGCAGCCGCTCTATGTGTCCGTGATGGCAAAGCAAGGCGGGGAAGTCCGCTTCGACAACGAAGGCTCGGGCTACGGGTTCCGGACTGTGAAAAAACTGAAAACGGCTCAGACCACGCTGCCCACCACGTGCCGGATGGAGCGCCCGGCGCGTAACTGAGGCTGCATGGGGCGACAGGTTTCGCCACGGGCGGGAATTCGGCTATAATGCGCGGCTGTCGTTCGCCGGCCAACCGGCTGCGGATGGCAGATGCCAAGTCAAGACAAGGCACGACGCAGGTGGCGCATCCCGCGCTGCGGCGTTCGCAAGTGAAAGGAAATCATCATGGCAGTTGCCAATATCAACAAGTCCGAAGTCATCCAGAAGTTCGCCCGCGGCGCCAACGACACGGGTAGCCCCGAAGTCCAGGTCGCTCTGCTGACCACCCGCATCAACGAACTGACCCCGCACTTCAAGGCCAACATGAAGGATCACCACAGCCGCCGCGGTCTGCTGCGCATGGTGAGCCGTCGTCGTCGCCTGCTGGACTACCTCAAGGCCAACGACGCCGACCGTTACCGCGCCCTGATCGAAGCCCTGGGCCTGCGCAAGTAAGGTCTGCGGATGGCAGCACGGATCCTGCAAGCATTGTTCAAGCACGATTTCACGTGAGGCCACGATGCCTGCGCCAGCACTGCTGGGGCAGGCATTTTGCTTTTCTGGTCCGGCGTTTTCCTGCTGGGCCATGTTGATGTGATGTTCGTTTCACATTGAATCCGGGTAAATATTGCCCGGATGCCGTTGCGCCATGCCGTGCGACGGAGTAAGTTACCTCGCTCTTTCTATTGCTCTGACACACCGGAGCCGGCCAAGGAAACGGGGTTTTGTGTCATTCCATCGCGTACCGCATCGTCACGACGTCACACCGACGGTGGCGCGATGGAATGGCATAGCACTTCCCTGAGACTGCGACCGGGAACAATCCGGCAGTTCGCCTGCCGCTGTGAGCGCAGGCGTTGGCCGGCCGCATTTGTTGTGCGGCAGGCAAGCATGATTCAAGGAACGCTCATGACCATGTTCAATAAGATCGTCAAGGAATTCCAGTGGGGCCAGCATACGGTCCGCATGGAAACCGGCGAAATCGCGCGCCAGGCATCCGGTGCCGTGATCGTCGATGTGGAAGACACCGTGGTGCTGGCCACCGTGGTGGCAGCCAAGAGCCCGAAGGCGGGCCAGGATTTCTTCCCGCTGACCGTCGACTACATCGAAAAGACCTACGCCGCCGGCAAGATCCCGGGTGGCTTCTTCAAGCGTGAAGGCCGTCCGTCGGAAAACGAGACGCTGACCTCGCGCCTGATCGACCGTCCGCTGCGCCCGCTCTTCCCGGAAGGCTTCTACAACGACGTGCAGGTGGTGATCCACGTGCTGTCGATCAACCCGGAAGTGCCGGCCGACATCCCGGCCCTGATCGCCTCGTCGGCCGCGCTGGCCGTGTCGGGTATTCCGTTCAACGGCCCGGTGGGCGCCGCCCGCGTTGGCTACAAGGATGGCCAGTACCTGCTGAACCCGACCCGTTCGCAGATCGCCGCTTCGGAACTGGACCTCGTTGTGGCCGGTACCGAGCGCGCCGTGCTGATGGTGGAATCGGAAGCCAACCAGCTGTCGGAAGACGTGATGCTGGGCGCCGTGGTGTATGGCCACGAGCAGATGCAGATCGCCGTCAACGCCATTCACGAACTGGTGCGTGAAGGTGGCAAGCCCGAGTGGGACTGGGCACCGGCCGCCAAGAACGAGGCCCTGATCGCCAAGGTCAGCGAGATCGGCCTGCCGCTGCTGCAGGAAACGTATCAGCTGCGTCAGAAGTCGGCCCGTAGCGCCAAGCTGAAGGAAGTCTACGCAACCGTGCAGCAAAAGCTGGCCGAAGCCGGCGTGGAAGCTGACAAGGTGGAAGTCGGCAACGTCCTGTTCGACCTCGAAGCGAAGATCGTGCGTGGCCAGATCCTGGCAGGCGAGCCGCGTATCGACGGCCGCGACACGCGCACCGTTCGTCCGATCGAGATCCGCTCGTCGGTTCTGCCGCGCGCCCACGGTTCGTCGCTGTTCACGCGTGGCGAAACGCAGGCACTGGCAGTGGCCACGCTGGGCACCAAGAGCGACGAGCAGATCATCGACGCGCTCGCCGGCGAATACCGCGACCGCTTCATGCTCCACTACAACATGCCGCCGTTCGCCACGGGCGAAACCGGCCGCGTGGGCAGCCCGAAGCGCCGTGAAATCGGTCACGGCCGTCTGGCCAAGCGCGCTCTGATCCCGGTGCTGCCGAAGGAAGACGAGTTCGCCTATACGATCCGTCTGGTGTCGGAAATCACCGAATCGAACGGTTCCTCGTCGATGGCATCGGTGTGCGGCGGCTGCCTGGCACTGATGGACGCCGGCGTTCCGGTCAAGGCGCACGTTGCCGGCGTGGCAATGGGCCTGATCCTGGAAGGCAACAAGTTTGCCGTGCTGACCGACATCCTGGGCGATGAAGATCACCTGGGCGACATGGACTTCAAGGTTGCCGGTACCGATACGGGTATCACCGCGCTGCAGATGGACATCAAGGTGCAGGGCATCACCAAGGAAATCATGCAGGTTGCACTGGCGCAAGCCCGTGACGGTCGCATGCACATCCTGGGCAAGATGCAGGAAGCGATGGGCCATGCTCGCACCGAGCTGTCCGCGCATGCTCCGCGCATGATCACGATGAAGATCCATCCGGACAAGATCCGCGAAGTGATCGGCAAGGGTGGCTCGACCATCCAGGCGCTGACCAAGGAAACCGGTACGACCATCGACATTCAGGAAGACGGCACGATCACGATCGCATCGACTTCCAACGAAGGCATGGCGGAAGCCAAGCGCCGCATCGAAGGCATCACCGCGGAAGCCGAAGTGGGCAAGATCTACGCCGGTACCGTGCTGAAGCTGCTGGACTTCGGCGCCATCGTGAACATCCTGCCGGGCAAGGACGGTCTGCTGCATATCTCGGAGATCGTCAACGAGCGCGTGAAGGACATCAAGGACTGGCTGAAGGAAGGCCAGCAGGTTCGCGTGAAGCTGATCCAGGCTGACGAGAAGGGTCGTCTGCGTCTGTCGCTGAAGGCTGCGCTGGCGGAAGAGGGCGGCAGCATCAGCCCGATCGTCCAGCAAGGCGACGCAGCGGCACCGGCCTCGCCGGAGCAGCAGCAATAAGCTGAAGCCCTACAGGCAGTACCGATAAAAGCGGCTGGCGATGTCCAGCCGCTTTTTTGTTTACACTGCCGGTCAGTCTTCAATCCGCCATTCGCGCGACGTGTATGCGCGTCGCGCGACGCGTCCCCGACATTAATGAGGAGTCATCATGAAAGCCATCGAGATCCGTGAATACGGCGGCCCTGAAGTCCTGCAGGAAACGCAGCGTCCCGATCCGGAGCCGAAGGCCGGTGAAATCCTGATTCGCGTGGCCGCCGCGGGTATCAATCGTCCCGATGTGTTCCAGCGTACCGGCAACTATCCCGTGCCGCCGGGCGCGTCGGATCTGCCTGGCCTTGAAGTTGCTGGTGTGGTGGTCGGTGGCGACCTGTCGAACTCTGCCAACCGTTTTGGCCTCAAGGTGGGCGACCGTGTCTGCGCGCTGGTGCAGGGTGGTGGCTACGCGGAGCTGTGCACCGCGCCGATCGAGCAATGCCTGCCGGTGCCCGAAGGACTGAGCGATATCGAGGCCGCTGCGTTGCCGGAAACGTTCTTCACGGTGTGGAGCAATGTCTTCGATCGCGGCCAGTTGGGCAAGGGGCCGCGCGGTGCCGCGGAAACGCTGCTGATCCAGGGCGGGTCGAGCGGCATCGGCACCACGGCCATCCAGATTGCCAAGGCGATGGGCTTCAAGGTGTTCGTGACCGCTGGCAGCGATGACAAGTGCAAGGCCTGCGAAGATCTTGGCGCCGATCGCGCGATCAACTATAAGACGCAGGATTTTGCGGCCGAAGTGAAGGCGCTGACGGAAGGCAAGGGCGTCGATGTGATTCTCGACATGGTGGCCGGCTCGTACCTGGCGCGCGAACTGTCGTGCATCGCCGATGATGGCCGTATCGTCATCATTGCGCTGCTGGGTGGCGGCAAGGCCGAGATTCCGCTCGGCGATATCCTGCGCAGGCGTATCACGGTCACGGGTTCGACGCTGCGTCCGCGTCCGGCATCGTTCAAGGGCGCGATTGCGCAAGCGCTGCACCAGAACGTCTGGCCGCTGCTGGCCGCGGGCAAAATCAAGCCCGTCATCTACAAGGTGTTCCCGGCGGCGCAGGCCGCGGATGCTCACCGTCTGATGGAATCGAGCGAGCACACCGGCAAGATCGTGTTGACCTGGTAAGGCTGCTCACGGCCTGCACAATCGCATCGCAGTGGGTGCGATTGTGGGCCGACGGCCACTGGCCGTCCGCAAATGTCCGCCGTGCGCTGGCGGCACCCCCTTGACCACGCTACAATAGCCGGTTTGATTCAAGAGGGGACCCTTGTGAGACAAAAGCTGGTCATCGGCAATTGGAAGATGCATGGCAGCCTGGCGGCCAACGCTGCGCTGCTGGACGCCATCAAGGCAGCGCCAGCCAAGGCGAAACTGGCTGTTTGCGCACCGTTTCCCTACCTTGCCCAGTGCCAGTCGCAGCTCACCGGATCCCAAGTGTCCTGGGGTGCCCAGGATACTTCCGCCGAGACGCGTGGCGCGTTCACTGGTGAAGTCGCCGCGCCGATGCTGGCTGAATTCGGCTGCGCATATGTTCTGGTGGGTCACTCCGAGCGTCGCACCTATCATGGCGAAACCGATGCAATCGTAGCCGCCAAGGCACTGCGAGCGCTGGAGTCGGGTATCGTCCCCGTGGTCTGCGTTGGCGAAACGCTGGCGGAGCGCGAGGCTGGTCAGACCGAAGCCGTGGTGGGGCGTCAGCTGCAGGCGGTGCTCGATGCGCTGTCTATCGAACAGCTTGGTCGAATTGTTCTGGCCTATGAGCCCGTGTGGGCCATTGGTACTGGAAAGACGGCGACCAGCGAGCAGGCTCAGGCCGTGCACGCGGCATTGCGCGCGCAGGTGGTTCGCAAGGATGCGGCGGTAGCCCAGCGCATGGCCATTCTGTACGGCGGCAGTGTCAAGCCGGACAATGCGGCCGAACTGTTTTCAATGTCCGATATCGACGGGGGGCTGATTGGCGGCGCCTCGCTGAAGGCGGATGATTTCCTCGCGATCGGCAACGCCTGAATGCCGGATGCGACTGACTGATCAGGCAAGTACGAAACGAATTTAACCAAATGGCAATTTTCAAGACTCTGTTGGTCATCGTGCAGGTTCTGTCCGCGCTTGGCGTGATCGGCCTCGTCCTGCTGCAGCATGGCAAGGGCGCCGATGTTGGCGCCGCGTTCGGTTCCGGTGCATCGGGCAGCCTGTTTGGTGCATCGGGCTCGGCAAACTTCCTGTCGCGCACGACGGCTGTTCTGGCGGCCCTGTTCTTTGCCGCCACGCTGGGTCTGACGTTGCTGGGCAACTACAAGCCGCAGGCGTCGGTGGGCGTCATGGGCGCGGCTCAGCAACCTCAGGTCACGCCGGCTTCGGCACCGGCCGCGGCAGCGTCTGCTGCTTCCGCTCCTGCTGCGCCGGCAGTGCCGAAGTAAGTTTTGGCATCAGCGCAATAATCGAACAGTGTGTTCTCGGATTCCTGATTTAATTTGCAGTTGTGCATTGAACAAATCAGGAATCATGAGTTAGAATGCAGGGCTTGAAACGATTCCCCAGCGCGGGGCAAAAGCCAAAGGACATACTCTCTTGGCCGAGCTTCGTAGGGTGTAAAAACCCGGCGCAAGGCAATATTGTTTCTCCCCCAGCCGACGTGGTGAAATTGGTAGACACGCTATCTTGAGGGGGTAGTGGCGAAAGCTGTGCGAGTTCGAGTCTCGCCGTCGGCACCAAACAATTGATCGGAAGTCATTGTCGCATCCATGTCATGCATGGGCTGCAGCATGGCTCTCCGGCAGTCCGCAAGGCGGCGCCGTAGCTATGACGGGATGGCGCCTGGGGTGGGCAACAGGTCGCCGCTAGCTGGTGCTGTTGACAACATTCCAGATAAGGCTGGCCGTATCTTGACTCTCGAAGCCTACTTCCCCGTCCTCATCTTCATCCTCTTTGGCATCGTGCTCGGTGTAGCACTGATGTCCATTGGCAGGATTCTCGGTCCCAACAATCCTGACGCAGCGAAGCTGTCGCCGTACGAGTGCGGCTTCGAAGCATTCGAGGATGCGCGCATGAAGTTCGACGTGCGCTACTACCTCATCGCCATCCTCTTTATCCTGTTCGATCTCGAAACTGCCTTCCTGTTTCCGTGGGGCGTTGCCCTCAAGGACATCGGTTGGCCGGGATTCATCGCCATGGGCGTGTTTCTGCTGGAATTCATCGTGGGCTTCGTCTACATCTGGAAAAAGGGCGCGCTCGATTGGGAGTGATGTGAAATGGCAATCGAAGGCGTTCTCAACGAAGGCTTTGTCACGACGACCGCTGACAAGCTGATCAACTGGACCCGCACGGGTTCCCTGTGGCCCATGACGTTCGGTCTGGCCTGCTGTGCAGTGGAAATGATGCACGCTGGCGCCGCACGCTACGACATGGACCGTTTCGGCGTGATCTTCCGCCCGTCGCCGCGTCAGTCCGACGTGATGATCGTGGCCGGTACGCTGTGCAACAAGATGGCCCCCGCGCTGCGCAAGGTCTACGACCAGATGGCAGAGCCGCGTTGGGTGATCTCGATGGGTTCGTGCGCCAACGGCGGCGGCTACTACCACTACTCGTATTCGGTAGTGCGTGGCTGCGATCGCATCGTGCCGGTCGACATCTATGTTCCGGGCTGCCCGCCGACGGCGGAAGCGCTGATCTACGGCGTGATCCAGCTGCAGAACAAGATCAAGCGTACCAACACCATCGCGCGCAAG
This sequence comes from Cupriavidus sp. 291-E7, assembly GCF_057798835.1. NCBI lineage: Bacteria > Pseudomonadati > Pseudomonadota > Betaproteobacteria > Burkholderiales > Burkholderiaceae > Cupriavidus > Cupriavidus sp. 291-E7. Next base: position 43,225 of record NZ_JBYOJV010000010.1, on the reverse strand, counting down.
GGCTGACATGGCGAACCTCGATACCCTCAAGGCCGCCCTCGAAAAAGTTCTGGGCAAGCGCGTGCAGAATCTGATCGAGGCTACCGGCGAGCTGACGCTGATCGTCAAGGCTGCCGATTACCTGGACGCCGCACGCTTGCTGCGCGACGACCCGTCGCTGCATTTCGAGCAGGCTATCGATCTCTGCGGCGTCGATTACTCCGATTACGCCGAAGGCACCTGGGAAGGCCTGCGCTTTGCAGTCGTTACCCATCTGCTGTCGATCAAGCACAACTGGCGCCTGCGCCTGCGCGTGTTCGCGCCGGACGACGACATGCCCGTGGTGCCGTCGCTGATCGATGTCTGGAACTCGGTGAACTGGTTCGAGCGCGAAGCGTTCGATTTCTATGGCATCGTGTTCGAAGGCCATCCGGACCTGCGCCGTATCCTGACCGACTACGGTTTCGTCGGCCATCCGTTCCGTAAGGACTTCCCGGTTTCGGGCTACGTGGAAATGCGTTACGACCCCGAGCAGAAGCGGGTCATCTACCAGCCGGTGACGATCGAGCCGCGCGAAATCACGCCGCGCGTGATTCGCGAGGAAAACTACGGCGGCACGAAGCACTGAGAACGGCGTCATGGCAGATATCAAGAACTACACCCTCAACTTCGGTCCCCAACACCCTGCCGCGCACGGCGTGCTGCGTCTGGTGCTTGAGCTGGACGGCGAAGTCATTCAGCGCGCCGACCCGCACATCGGCCTGCTGCACCGCGCCACGGAAAAGCTGGCCGAGCAGAAGAGCTGGATCCAGAACGTTCCCTACATGGACCGTCTCGACTACGTGTCGATGATGGCCAACGAACACGCCTACGTGATGGCGATCGAGCGGCTGCTCGGCATCGAAGTGCCGGTCCGCGCGCAGTACATCCGCGTGATGTTCGACGAAATCACCCGTCTGCTGAACCACCTGATGTGGATCGGTTCCCACGCGCTGGACGTTGGGGCGATGGCTGTGTTCCTGTACGCGTTCCGCGAGCGCGAAGACATGTTCGACATGTACGAGGCGGTATCGGGCGCGCGCATGCACGCGGCTTACTACCGTCCGGGCGGTGTGTACCGCGACCTGCCGGACACGATGCCGCAGTACCGTGCGTCGAAGATCCACAACGAGAAGGCCATCAAGGTCATGAACGAAGCCCGTTCGGGCTCGTTGCTGGACTTCATCGAGGACTTCACGAACCGTTTTCCGACGTACGTGGATGAATATGAGACGCTGCTGACCGATAACCGTATCTGGAAGCAACGTCTGGTCGATATCGGCGTGGTCAGCCCCGAGCGTGCATTGCAGATGGGTTTCACCGGTCCGATGCTGCGTGGCTCGGGCATCGAGTGGGATCTGCGCAAGAAGCAGCCGTACGAGGTGTATGACCAGCTCGACTTCGACATCCCGGTTGGCACGGCGGGCGATTGCTACTCGCGCTACCTGGTGCGCGTGGAGGAAATGCGTCAGTCGAACCGCATCATCAAGCAGTGCATCGACTGGCTGCGCCGCAACCCTGGCGCGGTGATCACCGAGAACCACAAGGTGGCGCCGCCCTCGCGCGTGGACATGAAGTCGAACATGGAAGAGCTGATCCACCACTTCAAGCTCTTCACGGAAGGCATTCACGTGCCGCCGGGCGAGGCATATGCCGCGGTGGAACACCCGAAGGGCGAGTTCGGCATCTATGCGATCTCCGACGGTGCGAACAAGCCGTACCGCCTGAAGATCCGTGCGCCGGGTTATGCCCACCTGGCTGCACTGGACGAGATGGCCCGCGGACACATGATTGCGGACGCGGTCACGATCATCGGTACGCAGGACATCGTGTTCGGTGAGATCGACCGCTAAGGGATACCGACAGTAAAAGGGTATCCCGTCACAGGCCGTTGTCCGGACGACGATCCGGGCGTGTTCGGCCGGCCCCGGTGGTAACGGTGGCGGCAGGCGATGCCTGCGACGGACCGGCAAGGAATGCGCTGGAGCATTCCGGGCCGGCGGAACATGGCAGCGACGGCTGCAAACCAGTGAAGCCACGCGAAAAGCGCGGGGCTTCGCCGTATTACTGCAATGACCATGCTATCAGCAGAAGCTCTCAAGGAAATCGATCGCGCGATCGCGAAGTATCCGACCGACCAGAAGCAGTCGGCCGTGATGGCGGCACTCGCCGTGGCACAGGGCGAGGTGGGCTGGGTTTCCCCCGAAGTCATGCAGTTCGTCGCCAGCTACCTGGAAATGCCGCCCGTGTGGGTGGAAGAGGTGGCCACGTTCTACAACATGTATGACACCAAGCCGGTGGGCAAGTACAAGCTCACCGTCTGCACCAACCTGCCGTGCGCCCTGTCGGGCGGCGACCGGGCTGGCGAATACCTGAAGCGCAAGCTCGGGATCGACTACAACGAAACCACCGCTGACGGCTGCTTCACGCTGAAGGAAGGCGAATGCATGGGCGCTTGCGGCGATGCACCGGTGATGATCGTCAACAACACCCGCATGTGCAGCTTCATGAGCGACCAGAAGATCGACGCACTGGTCGACGAGCTCAAGGCCGAAGCCGCCGCCAAGGGGGACAAGTAACATGACCTCTCTGCACGACCGTCATATCAAGCCGCTGATCCTGGCAGGCCTGGACGGCAAGAACTGGCACCTCGAGGACTACGTCGCGCGTGGCGGCTACCAGCAGCTGCGCCGTATCCTGGAGCAGAAGGTAACGCCCGAGCAGGTGATTGCCGACGTCAAGGCGTCGGGCCTGCGTGGCCGTGGCGGTGCGGGCTTTCCCACCGGCCTGAAGTGGAGCTTCATGCCGCGTTCGTTCCCGGGCCAGAAGTACCTGGTCTGCAATACGGACGAGGGCGAGCCGGGCACGTTCAAGGACCGTGACATCATCCGCTACAACCCCCATGCGCTGATCGAAGGCATGGCTATCGGGGCGTACGCGATGGGTATCACCGTGGGTTACAACTACATCCACGGCGAAATCTGGAACGAATACAAGATCTTCGAGGAAGCCCTCGAAGAAGCGCGTCGCGCAGGTTTCCTGGGCGACAACATCCTGGGTTCGGGCTTCAGCTTCCAGCTGCACGCCCACCACGGTTATGGCGCTTACATCTGCGGCGAGGAAACCGCGCTGCTGGAGTCGCTGGAAGGCAAGAAGGGCCAACCGCGCTTCAAGCCGCCTTTCCCGGCCAGCTTCGGCCTGTATGGCAAGCCGACCACGATCAACAACACCGAGACGTTTGCCGCGGTGCCGTTCCTGCTGGCCGTTGGCCCGGAGGAATACCTGAAGATGGGCAAGCCGAACAACGGCGGCACCAAGATCTTCTCGGTATCGGGCGACGTCGAGCGTCCGGGCAACTACGAAATCCCGCTGGGTACGCCGTTCTCCGATCTGCTGGAGCTGGCGGGCGGCATGCGCGGTGGCAAGGCCCTCAAAGCGGTGATTCCTGGCGGCTCGTCGGCCCCGGTGGTGCCGGCGGACCTGATGATGGCCTCGACCATGGACTACGATTCGATTGCCAAGGCCGGCTCGATGCTGGGCTCGGGCGCCGTGATCGTCATGGACGAGACGCGCTGCATGGTGAAGTCGTTGCTGCGCCTGTCGTATTTCTACTTTGAAGAATCGTGCGGCCAGTGCACGCCGTGCCGTGAAGGCACCGGCTGGCTCTACCGCATGGTGAATCGTATTGAACACGGAGAAGGCCGCCAGGAAGACCTGGACCTGCTCAATAACGTTGCGGAAAACATCATGGGTCGCACGATTTGTGCGCTCGGCGATGCCGCGGCGATGCCGGTACGCGGCATGCTCAAGCACTACTGGAAAGAGTTCGAATATCACGTCGAACACAAGCAGTGCATGGTCCCGGCCCATTCCTGAAGCGTGGCAGAACATGGTTGAACTCGAGATCGACGGCAAGAAGGTTGAGGTTGCGGAAGGTAGCCTCGTCATGGAAGCGGCCCGCAAGCTGGGCACGTATATTCCTCACTTCTGCTACCACCGCAAACTGTCCATCGCGGCGAACTGCCGCATGTGTCTGGTCGAAGTGGAAAAAGCGCCCAAGGCGCTGCCCGCCTGCGCCACCCCGGTGACGCCCGGCATGAAGGTCTTCACGAACTCTGAAAAGGCCGTCAAGGCCCAGAAGTCCGTGATGGAATTCCTGCTGATCAATCACCCGCTCGACTGCCCGATCTGCGATCAGGGCGGCGAATGCCAGCTGCAGGATCTGGCCGTGGGCTACGGAGCATCGGAGTCGCGCTACAAGGAAGAAAAGCGCGTGGTGTTCCACAAGAACGTGGGCCCGCTGATCTCCATGGAGGAGATGACGCGCTGCATCCACTGCACCCGTTGCGTGCGCTTTGGCCAGGAAGTGGCCGGCGTGATGGAACTGGGCATGCTGAACCGCGGCGAACACTCGGAAATCACGACGTTCGTCGGCCAGACCGTGGATTCGGAACTGTCCGGCAACATGATCGACCTGTGCCCGGTCGGCGCGCTGACCAGCAAGCCGTTCCGCTATTCGGCCCGTACGTGGGAACTCGGCCGCCGCAAGTCGGTGTCGCCGCACGACGGCGTGGGCGCCAACCTCGTGGTCCAGACCAAGAACCAGCGCGTGATGCGCGTGGTGCCGCTGGAAAACGAAGACGTCAACGAATGCTGGATCTCGGACAAGGACCGCTTCTCGTACGAGGGCGTGAATAGTGCCGACCGTCTGACCCGCCCGATGCTCAAGCAGGGCGGCCAGTGGATGGAAACGGACTGGCAGACCGCGCTGGAATACGTGGCTAATGGCCTGGCCAGCATCAAGCAGGAACATGGCGCCGACCAGATCGCCGCCATCGCCAGCCCGCACAGCACGCTGGAAGAACTGTTCCTGCTCGGCAACCTCGTGCGTGGCCTGGGTAGCGACAACGTCGACTTCCGCCTGCGTCAGAGCGATTTCTCGGCGGCACTGAAGGGTGCGCCGTGGCTGGGCATGCCGATTGCCGACGTCACCACGCTGCAACGCGCGCTGGTGATTGGCGCGTCGCTGCGCAAGGACCAGCCGCTGCTGGCTTCGCGTCTGCGCCAGGCAGTCAAGAAGGGTGCCCGCGTGGCCGTGATCGGCGCCGGCGGTGAAGACCTGCTGATGCCGCTGGCCGCACGTATCGACGTGGCCCCGTCGGGCTGGACCGCAGCACTGGCGGGCGTGGCCCGTGCCGTGGCTGCCGCCAAGGGCGTGGCAGCACCGGCCGGTACCGATGGATTCGACGGTGGCGATGCCGCCAAGACCGTGGCCGATGCGCTGCTGTCGGGCGAGCGCCGCGCCGTGTTCCTCGGCAACGAAGCCGTGCGTCACCCGCAATTCTCGGCGCTGCACGCGCTGGCCCAATGGATCGCCACGGAAACGGGCGCGACGCTGGGCTTCCTGACCGAGGCAGCCAACACGGTCGGCGGCTACATCGCCGGCGCGCTGCCCAAGCAGGGTGGCGCCAATGCGCAGGCGATGTTCGATGCGCCGCGCCGCGCCTACATCGTGCTGAACGCCGAAGCCGAATTCGATACCGCCGACGCACGCAAGGCCGTGGCCGCGCTGCAGCAAGCCGGTACCGTCGTAGTGCTGTCGCCGTTCCGCTCGGAAGCCGCCATGCAATACGCCGACGTGATCCTGCCGATCACGCCGTTCACCGAGACCGCCGGTACGTTCGTGAATGCCGAGGGCCGTGCCCAGAGCTTCAACGGTGTGGTTCGTGCGCTGGGCGAGTCGCGTCCGGGCTGGAAGGTGCTGCGTGTGCTGGGCAACCTGCTGGATGTGCCTGGCTTCGACTTTGACACCGCCGAAGCCGTACGCGATGCCGTGCTGGCCCGCCCGGTTGCCGAGCAGTTGAACAACGCCACCGATGCCGCGATTCGCGTGACGGCTGCCGCCGCCAACGGAATCGAGCGTATCGCCGATGTGCCCATCTACCACGCCGATGCCATCGTGCGCCGCGCCGATTCGCTGCAGCTGACCGCTGCCGCGCGCCGTGCGATGCAGGTTGCGCTGTCGTCGGATCTGTTTGGCAAGCTGGGCGTGCATTCGGGCGATCCGGTGCGCGTGACGCAGGATGGCGCCAGCGTGGTGCTGCCCGCGGCGCTGGAAAAGACGCTGCCGGCCAACACCGTGCGCGTGCCGGCTGCCACCGTGGCCGCCGCAACGCTGGGCGCGCTGTTCGGCACCGTCACCGTTGAGAAAGCCATCGACCTGTCGGCCGGTCAGAGTGCCGCCGCGACGGCCACCGTATAAGAAGAGCGAGATAGCAACATGATCGATCTCATTACCTCGCAGGGCCAGGCCATCTTCGGCAGCGCTTGGACGCTGATCTGGATCCTGATCCGTGCCGTGGTCATTGTGGTGCCGGTGCTGCTGTGCGTGGCCTACCTGATTCTGTGGGAACGCAAGCTGATCGGCTGGATGCACGTGCGTATCGGGCCGAACCGCGTGGGTCCGCTGGGCCTGCTGCAGCCGATCGCCGACGTGCTGAAGCTGCTGCTCAAGGAAGTCATGTTCCCGTCGCAGATCAACCGGGGCATGTACCTGGTTGCGCCGCTGATGGTGCTGATGCCGGCGGTTGCCGTGTGGGCTGTGATTCCGTTCCAGGCTGAAGTGGTGATGGCCAACGTGAACGCCGGCCTGCTGTATGTGATGGCCATCAGCTCGGTGGGCGTCTACGGCGTGATCCTGGCAGGCTGGGCATCGAACTCGAAGTATGCGTTCATCGGCGCAATGCGTGCCGCGGCGCAGATGGTGTCGTACGAAATCGCGATGGGCTTTGCGCTGGTCACCGTGCTGATGGTGGCGGGCAGCCTGAACCTGTCGGCAATCGTGAATGGCCAGAACGTCGGCTACTTCGCGGACATGGGTATCAACATCCTGTCGTGGAACTGGCTGCCGCTGCTGCCGATGTTCGCCGTGTACTTCATTTCGGGCGTGGCGGAAACGAACCGCCATCCGTTCGACGTGGTGGAAGGCGAATCGGAAATCGTGGCCGGCCACATGATCGAATACTCGGGCATGACGTTCGCGCTGTTCTTCCTGGCCGAATACATCAACATGATCATCATCTCGACGATGACCTCGTTGCTGTTCCTCGGCGGTTGGGCGCCTCCGTTCTCGAGCTTCATCACGAACGCGATCCCGGGCTTCTTCTGGCTGGTGATCAAGGTTTTCCTGCTGCTGTCGGTGTTCATCTGGATTCGTGCCTCGTTCCCGCGTTACCGCTATGACCAGATCATGCGTCTGGGCTGGAAGATCTTCATTCCGCTGACCGTGGCGTGGCTGATCATTGTGGCGATCTGGATCAAGTCGCCGTGGAACATCTGGCACTAAGAGGCCAGGCGAAGGTGCGCCGCCCGAAGGGGCAGGGCGCGCCACGCTGAAATACTTAGGAAGCAATCGTCATGCTGCTCGCCATCAAGGACTTCTTCAACAGCCTGCTCCTGAAGGAACTCTTCAAGGGCATGGCACTGACCGGCCGCTATCTCTTCGCCCGGAAGGTGACTGTCCAGTTTCCTGAAGAGAAAACGCCGATGTCGCCGCGTTTCCGCGGCCTGCACGCGCTGCGTCGCTACCCGAACGGGGAAGAGCGCTGCATCGCCTGCAAGCTGTGCGAAGCGGTGTGCCCGGCTATGGCCATCACGATCGAATCGGACGTGCGTAACGACGGCACCCGCCGCACCACGCGCTACGATATCGATCTGACCAAGTGCATTTTCTGCGGCTTCTGCGAAGAGGCCTGCCCGGTCGACGCCGTCGTCGAAACGCACATTTTCGAGTACCACGGCGAAAAGCGCGGCGACCTGTACTTCACCAAGGACATGCTGCTGGCCGTGGGCGACCGCTACGAGCCGCAGATTGCCGCGGCCAAGGCAGCGGACGCGAAGTACCGCTAAGCGTATCTGGCAGGACGGAAGCGGAGCGTGTGACAGGCCGCTTCCGGCAACGAATTTGAAGTGGCCCCGCAAGGGGCGACAACCAAGAGAAGGATGCCGCGCAAGGCGCGGGCCACCCAGAGGGTAGCCTGTGCCGGCGCGGCCCAAAGAGGATCCGATAGGGACCATGGAACTCACGACAGCCATCTTCTATGCCTTTGCCCTGGTGCTGGTGCTCTCCGCACTGAAAGTCATCACGGCAAAGAACCCGGTGCATTCCGCACTGTTCCTCGTCCTGGCGTTCTTCACCGCCGCCGCGATCTGGATGATCCTGAAGGCCGAGTTCCTCGCCATCCTGCTTGTGCTGGTCTACGTAGGCGCCGTGATGGTGCTGTTCCTGTTCGTGGTGATGATGATCGATATCGACATCGAGCACCTGCGCCGGGACTTCTGGACCTACGTGCCGATGGCCTCGATCGTCGGTGCGCTGATCATCGCCGAAATGGCCATCGTGCTCGTGCGCAACTTCATCGGTACCACCGCCGCCGTGATGCCGCCGGGTGCGCAGGATCCGAACTATTCGAATACCCAGGCGCTGGGCAAGCTGATCTACACCGATTACGTGTATGCGTTCGAAGTGGCTGGCGTGATCCTGCTGGTGGCGATCATCGCCGCCGTAGCGCTGACGCTGCGCCGCCGCAAGGACGTCAAGGCCCAGGACGTGGGTGCCCAGTTGCGCGTACGCCGCGACGAGCGCGTGCGCCTGGTGAAGATGCCGGCCGAGGGCCGGGCCGAAGCGGACGCTGCTGTCTCCGCCAACAAGAACTAAGCCCGGAGAACCCGCTGTGTTGTCTCTCGCCCATTTTCTCGTCCTCGGTGCCATCCTGTTCGCGATCAGCATCGTTGGCATTTTCCTGAACCGCAAGAACGTCATCGTGCTGCTGATGGCGCTCGAACTGATGCTGCTTGCGGTGAACACCAATTTTGTCGCCTTCTCGCACTACATGGGCGACCTGGCCGGACAGGTTTTCGTTTTCTTCATCCTTACGGTGGCCGCCGCCGAGTCGGCAATCGGTCTGGCAATCCTGGTCGTGCTGTTCCGTAACCTGGACACGATCAATGTGGACGACATGGATACCCTCAAGGGCTGACATGAACGCTCACGACATGAACCAAGACTGCATCCCGACCGCACACCAATAAGCGTCCTATGGCAACCACGCTCAACCCCAACCTGCTGCTGGCAATTGCGCTGGCACCGCTCGCCGGTGCCGCGATAGCCGGTCTGTTCGGTACCAAGTTCTTCGGCACGTTTTCCTCGGAGTCGCGCGGCGGCCGGATCGTGGCCCACTCCGCGACGATCCTCGGCGTAGCCGTCTCGTTCGTCCTGTCGGTGATGGTGCTGCTCGACGTGATGAACGGCGCCGGCTACAACGCCACCGTGTACGAATGGATGGCCATCGGCTCGCTGAAGATGGAAGTCGGCTTCCTGGTCGATTCCCTGACCGCGATGATGATGGTCGTGGTGACCTTCGTGTCGCTGATGGTGCATATCTACACCGTCGGCTACATGGAAGGGGACCCCGGCTACAACCGCTTCTTCGCCTACATCTCGCTCTTCACCTTCTCGATGCTGATGCTGGTGATGAGCAACAACTTCCTGCAGCTGTTCTTCGGCTGGGAAGCGGTGGGCCTGGTTTCGTACCTGCTGATCGGTTTCTGGTACACGCGTCCGACCGCGATCTTCGCCAACCTGAAGGCGTTCCTGGTCAACCGCGTCGGCGACTTCGGCTTCATCCTCGGTATCGGCCTGCTGCTGGCTTACAGCGGCAGCATGAACTACACCGACGTGTTTGCGCAGCGCGAGCAGCTGGCAACCGTGATCTTCCCGGGCACCGACTGGCTGATGATCACCGTGGCCTGCATCTGCCTGTTCATCGGCGCGATGGGCAAGTCGGCGCAGTTCCCGCTGCACGTCTGGCTGCCTGACTCGATGGAAGGCCCGACCCCGATCTCGGCACTGATTCACGCGGCAACGATGGTGACCGCCGGCATCTTCATGGTGTCGCGCATGTCGCCGCTGTTCGAGCTGTCGGACACGGCGCTGTCGTTCGTGCTGATCATCGGCGCGATCACGGCACTGTTCATGGGTTTCCTGGGCATCATCCAGAACGACATCAAGCGCGTGGTGGCGTACTCCACGCTGTCGCAGCTTGGTTACATGACTGTGGCGCTGGGCGCATCGGCCTACTCGGTGGCCGTGTTCCACCTGATGACGCACGCGTTCTTCAAGGCACTGCTGTTCCTGGGCGCCGGTTCGGTCATCATCGGCATGCACCACGACCAGGACATCCGCAACATGGGCGGCCTGCGCAAGTACATGCCGATCACGTGGATCACGTCGCTGGTTGGTTCGCTGGCGCTGATCGGCACGCCGTTCTTCTCGGGCTTCTACTCGAAGGATTCGATCATCGAGGCCGTGGCCGAGTCGCATCTGGCCGGTTCGGGCTTTGCGTACTTCGCAGTGCTGGCCGGTGTGTTCGTGACCGCCTTCTACTCGTTCCGCATGTACTTCCTGGTGTTCCACGGTGAAGAGCGTTTCGGCAAGCCGCACGCCCACCACGACCATCATGAGGAAGAAGAGGAATCGCACGGTGACGACCATCATCACGGTCTGGCTCCGGGCCAGAAGCCGCACGAGTCGCCGTGGGTGGTGACGCTGCCGCTGGTGCTGCTGGCCATTCCGTCGGTGATCGTTGGCGCCATTGCCATCGAGCCGATGCTGTTCGGCGACTTCTTCAAGCACGGCATCGCATTCAAGGACGTGATCTTCGTCGGCGAAAATCACCACGCGATGGAAGAGCTCAAGGAAGCGTTCCACGGCTGGGTGCCGATGGCGATCCACTCGCTGACGACGCCGGTGCTGTGGCTGGCCATCGCGGGCGTGGTGCTGTCGTGGTTCTTCTACATGAAGCGCCCGGATATCCCTGAAGCGATCAAGCAACGTTTCTCGGGCGTCTACAAGCTGCTGGACAACAAGTACTACATGGACGCGATCAACCAGGCCGTGTTTGCGCGCGGTGCGCGTCTGCTGGGTACCGGTCTGTGGAAGGGCGGCGACCAGAGCCTGATCGACGGCCTGTTCGTCAACGGGTCGGCCCGTGTGGTGGCATCGTTTGCCGCCGCCAGCCGCTACCTGCAGTCCGGCTATATCTACCATTACGCTTTCGCGATGATCATCGGCATGCTGGTGCTTTTGACGCTGACGATCACTGGCGTGATAGGCACCAAGTGATAGGCACCGAGTAAGGAAAACAAAGAAATGGTTCTGTCTCTCGCAATCTGGCTGCCTATCTTCTTCGGCCTGCTGGTATTGATGTTCGGCTCCGACAACAGCAAGTGCTTCGTGCGCTGGATGTCGCTGTTCGGTGCCATCGCCAGCTTCGTCGTAACGCTGCCGCTGGTCTTCCACTTCGATACGTCGACGGCTGCCATGCAGTTCGTCGTGCAGGCTCCCTGGATCGAGCGCTTCAATATCGCCTATCACCTGGGCGTTGACGGCATCTCGATGTGGTTCGTGGTGCTGACCGCGTTCATCACCGTGATCGTCGTGATCTCGGCCTGGGAAGTGATCACCGAGCGCGTGGCCGAGTACATGGCTGCGTTCCTGATCCTGTCTGGCCTGATGGTCGGCGTGTTCTGCGCGCTGGACGGCATGCTGTTCTACGTGTTCTTCGAAGCCACGCTGATCCCGATGTACATCATCATCGGTGTCTGGGGCGGCCCGAACCGCGTGTACGCCGCGTTCAAGTTCTTCCTCTACACGCTGCTCGGCTCGCTGTTGACGCTGGTGGCGCTGCTGTACCTGTACAACAAGACCGGTACGTTCGACATCCTGTCCTGGCACCAGGCCAAGCTGACGTTCGAAGAGCAGATTGCGATCTTTGTCGCGTTCTTCATGGCCTTTGCCGTGAAGGTGCCGATGTGGCCGGTGCACACCTGGCTGCCCGACGCCCACGTGGAAGCGCCGACCGGCGGCTCCGTCGTGCTGGCCGCGATCATGCTGAAGCTGGGTGCCTACGGTTTCCTGCGGTTCTCGCTGCCGATCGCACCGGACGCCAGCCACTACATGGCGCCGTTCATCATCACGATCTCGCTGGTCGCCGTGATCTACATCGGCCTGGTGGCGCTGGTCCAGTCCGACATGAAGAAGCTGGTGGCGTACTCGTCGATCGCCCACATGGGTTTCGTGACGCTGGGCTTCTTCATCTTCAATGACCTCGGTATCGAGGGCGGTATCGTGCAGATGATCTCGCACGGCTTCGTGTCGGGTGCCATGTTCCTTGGCATCGGCGTGCTGTACGACCGCGTGCATTCGCGCCAGATCGCCGATTACGGCGGTGTGGTGAACGTGATGCCGAAGTTCGCCGCGTTCTCGGTGTTCTTCGCAATGGCCAACTGCGGCCTGCCTGCTACCTCGGGCTTCGTCGGCGAGTTCATGGTCATCCTGGCGTCGGTCAAGTTCAACTTCTGGATTGGCCTGCTGTCTGCCACGGCCCTGATCCTGGGTGCGGCCTACTCGCTGTGGATGGTCAAGCGCGTGATCTTTGGCGACATCGTGCACCAGCACGTGCGCGAGCTGGTGGATCTGAACAAGCGTGAATTCCTCATGTTTGGTCTGCTCGCCATCCTGACGCTTTACATGGGTCTGTACCCGAAACCCTTCACCGATGTAATGCACGCCTCGGTGGTGAACCTGCTGTCCCACGTGGCACAGTCCAAGCTGTAAGCGGGGGAGAGAAATATCATGCAATCGTCCTCTAGCCTGGCCCCGGTGGCGCCAATCATCTTCCTGGCGATCGCCATCGCGGCGATCAACTGGATCGACCTAGCGCGCGGCAAGAACCGCACCAGCGTGGCGTACCCGCTCTCGCTGATCACCACGCTGGTCCTGACCTTCTGGTTCTCCGTGGATGCGGCCAATGGCGAAACGCACTATGCGTTTGCCAACCTGGTGGTCATCGACCCGATGGCCAACGTGCTGTCGGCGTTCTGCTCGCTGGGCATGTTCCTGACGCTGATCTACACGCGTACCTACCTGAGCAACCGCGACATGTACGCGGGCGAGTTCTACATGCTCGCGCTGTTCACGCTCGGCGGCCAGCTCGTGATGATCACCGGCAACAACTTCCTGACCCTGTACCTGGGCCTGGAACTGCTGTCGCTGTCGTCGTACGCACTGGTGGCGCTGCGCCGCGATTCGCGCGTGACGTCGGAATCGGCCATCAAGTATTTCGTGCTTGGCGCGCTGGCTTCGGGCTTCCTGCTCTACGGCATGTCGATGATGTACGGCGCCACCGGTTCGCTGAACCTGGGCGAAGTCTTCCGCGTGGTGGAGTCGGGCCGCGTCAATACGACGATGCTGGCCTTTGGCGTGGTGTTCATCGTGGCGGGCGTGTCGTTCAAGCTCGGCGCCGCACCGTTCCACATGTGGATTCCGGACATCTACCAGGGTTCGCCGACCGCGGTGACGCTGCTGATCGCCGCCGGCCCCAAGGTCGCCGCGTTCGCGCTGATCATGCGCCTGCTGGTGGAAGGTCTGCTGCCGCTGGCCACTGACTGGCAGATGATGCTGGTGGGTCTGTCGATCGCGTCGCTCGTGATCGGTAACCTGACGGCAATCGTGCAGACCAACCTGAAGCGGATGCTGGCGTACTCGACGATTTCGCATATGGGCTTCATCCTGCTGGGCATGCTGTCCGGCGTGGTGGCGAACAAGGCGGATGGCGCGGCCAATGCGTACAGCTCGTCGATGTTCTACTCGATCACGTACATGCTGACCACGCTCGGCACGTTCGGCCTGATCCTGATCCGTACGCGCAAGGGCTTCGAGGCCGAAACGCTGGACGATCTGAAGGGCATGTCGCGCCGCCATCCGTGGTTCGCGCTGCTGATGCTGGTGATGATGTTCTCGATGGCCGGCATTCCGCCGACCGTGGGCTTCTACGCCAAGCTGGCCGTGCTGCAGGCCGTGGTCAAGGCCGGCATGAGCTGGCTGGCCATCGTGGCGGTGCTGTTCTCGCTGATCGGTGCGTTCTACTACCTGCGCATCGTGAAGCTGATGTACTTCGATGCCCCGACTGGCGAAGAGCCGCTGGAAGCGTCGACGGGCCTGCGCTCGGTGCTGAGTCTGAATGGCTTGGCGGTGATCCTGCTGGGCCTTTTCCCGGCCGCGCTGATGAACCTGTGCTATCAGGCCATCCGCGCCACGCTGGCGTCCTGACATAAAGGTGACGATATGAGTTCCTCGGCGGGCGGCTGGTTTGTCATTCTGTTGGCACTGGTTTGTGCCAACCTGCCGTTCGTCAACCAGCGCCTGTTCACGGCGGTGGGCCTGAAGTGGGCCCGCAAGCCGCTGTGGCTGCGCGTGGTGGAACTGATCGTCTGGTACGCGGTGGCCGGCGCTGTCGGCTTTGCGGTGGAGGCGAGCCTCGGCAACGCATTCCCGCAGGGCTGGCAGTTCTACGCCATCACGGCCTGCATGATGCTGGTGTTTGCCTTCCCCGGCTTCACCTGGCAATACCTGGTCAAACATCGCACGGCCTGAGGGCTTGCCTGCTCCGGTCCGTGTCACACCCGGAGCGTTCATGACCAACAAGACTTCCCCCGCGTCGCCCCAGACTTTCGAAGTTTCGGACGACCATCTCCGCGAGACCCCGGTCGCTTCGGCCACCATCCACCGCGGCAAATTCCTCACCCTCAAGCAAGACATCGTGCGGTTGCCTGACGGCAAGCAGACCGGCCGCGAGTACGTGCTGCATCCGGGCGCGGTGATGATGATCCCGCTGTTCGACGACGGCACCGTGCTGATGGAACGCCAGTTCCGTTATCCGGTAGGCGAGGTGATGCTCGAATTCCCGGCCGGCAAGCTCGATCCTCAGGAAGGCGCGCAGCGTTGCGGCGAACGCGAATTGCTCGAGGAGACCGGTTACACCGCCAAGCGTTGGGACTACCTGACGCGCATCCACCCGGTGATTTCCTATTCGACCGAATTTATCGACCTGTTCCTGGCGCGCGATCTGACGGCCGGCGAGTCGAAGCTCGACGACGGCGAGTTCCTGGAGACCTTCATCACCCCGGTAGGGCAGGTGATCGACTGGGTGCGGCAAGGCCGCATTACCGATGTGAAGACGATCATCGGCGCCTTCTGGCTCGAGAAGATCGTGTCCGGCACCTGGCAGCCCGGCGAGCAGGCTGAGCCGCCGTTTCCGGATACGCGCGCGGCCGGCTGAAACGCCGCTTTGCTGCTATGCTGACGCCGATGCCGACCACGGGTTTTCCCTTGATTTTTCAAGGCTCCGCGCCTAATTCGGCTGCTTTCGGCGGGATTGTGTTTCCGGCGCATCCTGCCAGGCAAAAACGGCTGCAAATAAATTAGCACGACCGTTCACAAAATTTCGATTCACGGCTAACATTGCCCCGACGGGCTGGAAAGATCATGAAGGTGCTCGACCTGTGCTGTGCGCATGACCATCGTTTCGAGGGCTGGTTTGCTTCGGAGGAAGATGCGCAATCGCAGATTTCACGTGACCTCGTCCAATGCCCGGTCTGTGGCGACCATGCGGTCAGCCGCCTGCCCAGCGCGCCGCGCCTGAATCTTTCGGGTGCCACCGCAAAGCCGGCGCCGACGCAGGGCCGCGATGGCGAACCAGGCAAGGCCGAAGCGCAGCAGATGATGCAGGCGCTGCAGGCGCACTACCTGAAGGCCGTGCGGCAGGTGCTGGCACAGACCGAGGACGTGGGAGACCGCTTCGTGGAGGAAGCGCGGCGCATGCATTACGACGAGGCGCCCGAACGCGGTATCCGCGGTTCGGCCACCGCCGAGGACGTGCAGGCGCTGGCTGAAGAGGGCATCGACACCTTTCCGCTCATCGTGCCGGACGCATTGAAGCAGACGGCCCACTGAACAAGCATCCTGTGCCCGGTTTTACCAGCGCAGCGATGCGCAGGTAAAACAATCGGCCGGCGCCCGCCGGCACCACCAATGGAGACGGGCATGGATCTCAACTACTCGGCGGCCGACAACGCCTTCCGTCAGGAAGTGCGCAGCTGGCTCGAAGCCAACCTGCCGGCGGAAATCCGCGAAAAGGTTCTCAACCACCGCCGCCCCAATCGCGACGACCTGGTGCGCTGGCACAAGACGCTGGCCGGCAATGGCTGGTCGGCTCCGCACTGGCCGGTCGAATTCGGCGGCACGGGCTGGAACGCCACGCAGCGCCATATCTGGGACGAGGAAAATGCCCGCGTCGGCGCGCCCGGCGTGCTGCCGTTCGGCGTGGCGATGGTCGCTCCCGTGATCATGAAGTACGGCAACGCCGAGCAGAAGTCGTATTACCTGCCCCGTATCCTCGATTGCACCGACTGGTGGTGCCAGGGCTACTCCGAGCCGGGTTCGGGTTCCGACCTGGCATCGCTGAAGACGCGCGCCGAGCTGACGTCGGATGGCAAGCACTACATCGTGAATGGCCAGAAGACCTGGACCACGCTGGGCCAGCACGCCGACATGATCTTCTGCCTGGTGCGCACCGATCCGGAAGCCAAGAAGCAGGAAGGGATCTCGTTCCTGCTGATCGACATGAAGACGCCGGGCATCACCGTGCGCCCGATCATCATGCTCGACGAAGAGCATGAGGTGAACGAAGTCTTCTTCGACAACGTGCAGGTGCCGGTCGAAAACCGCGTGGGCGAAGAGAACCGCGGCTGGACTTACGCCAAGTATCTGCTTGGCCACGAACGCACCGGCATTGCCCGCGTGGGCAACTCCAAGCGGGAACTGGGCTTCCTGAAGCGCGTGGCGCGTCAGCAGCAGAAGAATGGCAAGCCGCTTCTGGCGGACCCGGTATTCGGCGCCAAGGTGGCTGCCCTGGAAATCGAACTGATGGCGCTGGAGATCACCGTGCTGCGCGTGGTGTCGAGTGAAGCGGCCGGCAAGGGGCCTGGCCCCGAGGCTTCGATGCTCAAGATCAAGGGCACCGAGATCCAGCAGATGCTCACCGAGTTGATGGTGGAAGCCGTCGGCCCGTACGCGCAACCGTTCGATACGCCGTACCTCGAGTGTGAGACCGAGCACGCCGTGACGGGCTATGACGATGCCGCGCCGTTGGCCGCCTACTACTTCAACTACCGCAAGACGTCGATCTACGGTGGTTCCAACGAAATTCAAAAGAACATCATCAGCCAGATGATTCTGGGGCTGTGAGGAGACACGCAACATGAACTTCAATCTCAGCGACGAACAGAAGCAACTGGCCGACGCGATCCGCCGTTTTGTCGAGAAGAGCTACGACTTCGAATCGCGCAAGAAGAACATCAAGACCGACGCCGGCCACGGCGAGCAGGCCTGGGGTTCCCTGGTGGAACTGGGCCTGACTGCGCTGCCGGTGCCGGAAGCGCAGGGCGGTTTCTCGGGCACGGCCGTCGACATGATGGTGGTGCAAGAGGAACTGGGCCGCGGCCTGGTCGTGGAGCCGTACCTCGCCACCGTGGTGGCCGCGCATGCGCTGAAGCTGGCCGGCGGCCAGGAGGCGCTGCTGGAGCAGGTGGCTGGCGGCGAGCTGAAGCTGGCGACGGCGTTCAACGAGCCGCAGGCGCGCTACGAACTGAACAACGTGACCGTGACGGCCAAGGGCGGCAAGCTCAACGGCCGCAAGGTGGTTGTGATTCACGGCGCCCAGGCTGACAAGCTCGTGGTGTCGGCGCGCAGCAGCGGCGCTCAGTCGGACCGTGACGGCATCTCGCTGTTCCTGGTCGATACGAATGGCGCCGGCGTCAGCGTCAAGGACTACCGCACGATCGACAACCTGCGCGCCGCCGACGTGACCTTCGCCGATGCACCGGCCACGCTGCTCGGCGCCGAAGGCAAGGGCTGGGACGTGCTCGAAGCCACGGCCGACTACGCCGCCGTGCTGCTGTGCGCGGAAGCCGTGGGCGTGATGGATACGTTGAACGCCGCCACGCTCGAATACGCGAAGACGCGCCAGCAGTTCGGCGTGCCCATCGCGCGCTTCCAGGCGCTGCAGCATCGCATGGTCGAGATGTTCATCCACGCCGAGCAGTCGCGCTCGATTACGTTGCTGGCCGCGGCCCGCTTCGAAGAGTCGTCACCGGAAGAGCGGCGCCGCTACGTGTCCGCCGCCAAGGCGCGCGTGGGGCAGGCCGCCCGCGCGGTGGGCCAGGAAGCCGTGCAGATTCACGGCGGCATGGGCGTGACCGATGAACTGCCGGCCGCGCATATGTTCAAGCGCCTGACACTGATCAACACGACGTTCGGCGACGTGGACCATCACCTGGGACGCTTCGCCAGCCAGCCTGGCTTCCAGGAAGCCGCCTGATCGCAGCGATTGACCTGAACCGCGCCGGAGACCCCGAGCGCGGTTTTTTGCTTTGGAGCTTCCGATGTCGAACAAGATGTACTTCGAAGACTATGTCGTCGGCAGCGAGATCCCGCTCGGCAGCTATCACGTCACCGAGGAAGAAATCCTCACGTTTGCGCGCCAGTACGATCCGCAGCCGTTCCATATCGACAAGGCCGCCGCGGAAAACAGCATCTACGGCGGCCTGATCTCCAGCGGCTGGATGACCTGCAGCATCATCATGAGGCTGCTGGTACAGTCGATGGGCGACCGCTCGACCAGCATGGGATCACCGGGCGTGGACGAGGTCCGCTGGATCAAGCCGGTCTATGCCGGCGACACGCTGACCGCCGTGCTGAGGATTCTGGAGAAGCGTCCGTCCAGCTCCAAGCCCGACCGGGGTGTGGTGCTGACCCAATGGGTCGGCTCGAATCAGAAGGGCGAGGTCGTTTGTACGGTCAAGGGCATGGGCATGTACAAGCGCCGGCCGGCGTAATTCCCATTGGCACTCAGACAATAAGACAACAGGAGACAAGTCATATGCGCACCATCGCATCGCTGGAAGAACTGGAGTCCCTCCAGGGCCAGGAAGTGGCCGTCAGCGACTGGCTCGAAATCACGCAGCATCAGGTGAACCTGTTTGCCGAGGCGACGGGCGATCACCAGTGGATCCACGTCGACGTGGAACGCGCCAAGCGGGAGTCGCCATTCGGCGCGCCGGTGGCGCACGGTTTCCTGACGCTGTCGCTGCTGCCGCAGTTCATGCAGAACGCCATCCATATGGAAGGCGTCAAGATGGGCGTCAACTACGGCCTGAACCGCGTGCGATTCACGTCGCCGGTGCCAGTGGGCAGCCGGCTGCGGGCGCGTGTGAAGCTGCTCAACGTGGAGCGGCTCGATCCGATGCCGAACGGGCTGGTGGGCGCGCAGTCGACGTGGGAAGTGACCGTCGAACGCGAGGGCAGTGAGCGTCCGGTCTGCGTGGCGGAATCGATCAGCCGACGCTACTCGTAACGTTGTCCGCTGTGAAAAAAGAAGGGGCCGCTAGAACGCGGCCCCTTTGTCTTGTCCAGAACATTCGCATGACAACTAATTTCATGCCGTGATCTGTTTCGTTTGCGCGACATCAAAAACATTGTCCGATTAAAAGAACAGTGTTTCCGTTGTGTTTGGGTTTACCCGCAATGTTGCGTTGCGGTACATTCGCGGCCAACGATGTTTTAAGTAATGCGATATCCGCTCGGAGACCGTTCTTGCTGCGCTGGCGAGGTGGTCAAATGCAGGCGGAAATCGCGTGGGCATCGTTGACACAACGCTTGTCCCGGTGGCTGCTCCGAACCGGGACCGATCGCAGTTCAGGCAGTCGGTTACCTCAGCGCACGCTTCCGCCCCCGGCGTTTCGCGCACGCAGTTGTTCGGTTGCTGTCCAGCCGCGCTCACGGCGTTGCCCGGCCGCATGGTCCGCCGGCGCTTGCTCGCCCCATTTTTTCCTGCACGCGCCAGCTTAGGACACGTCCCCGGTTTTCCCCAGCCCAGCCAGCCCGTTGCCTCGTGCAGCAGGCGGCAGTGCCTCGCTTGTGCACAGGCGTGGCGCAACCAGACCGTCGTGACATGAAGACACCAACAATGCCGCGCCTGATGCGGTACCTGCCTTGCCTTGGCCTGCTCCTGCTGGCCGGCTGCGACTTTGCGCTGATGAACCCGAAAGGGCAGGTCGGCGTGGACATCAAGGGCATCATCCTGATTGCCACCTGGCTGATGCTGCTGGTCGTGGTGCCGGTCATCATCCTGATTTTCGTGTTCGCGTGGAAATACCGCGCCAGCAACACGTCGGCCACCTACGACCCCGACTGGTCGCACTCGACCAAGATCGAAGTCGTGGTCTGGCTGATTCCCTGCCTGATCATCATCGCGCTGGGCATCATCACCTGGAAGTCGTCGCACGATCTCGACCCGTACAAGCCGCTTGAATCGAACGTCAAGCCGGTGCAGGTCGAAGCCGTGGCAATGAACTGGAAATGGCTGTTCATCTATCCGGAGCTGAAGATCGCGACGGTCAACCAGCTTGCGCTGCCGGTGAACACGCCCGTGAACTTCAAGATCACGTCGGATTCGATCATGAATTCGCTCTTCATCCCGCAACTGGGCAGCCAGGTGTATGCAATGGCCGGGATGGAAACCAAGCTGCACCTCATCGCCAATGAAGCCGGCACGTACGACGGCATGTCCGCCAACTACAGCGGCGGCGGCTTCTCGGGCATGAAGTTCAAGGCCATCGCCATGTCGAACTTCGAGTTCGACAAGTGGGTGGAACAGGTGCGCGCGTCCAGCAAGCAGCTCGGCGCCGAGGACTACAAGGTCCTGGCCAAGCCGAGCGAAGCAGATCCGGTGACTTACTTCGGCAAGATCGAAGATGGCCTGTTCGCCGGCATCCTGCATCAGTACATGGGCCACGACGGCCGTGCAATGGCCCGCGAAGGTTTTGATGGCGGTCCGGTCTGCACGTCGCGTAACACGCTTGGCGAAGAGCGTGTATCCATGACCACGCCGGCCAAGCCGGCCGTGGGCGCGCAAATCTAGGAGCAATGATGTTTGGCAAATTGAGTATGTCGGCGATTCCGTTTCATGAGCCGATCATCATGATCACGCTGAGCTGCGTGGCCCTTGGCGGGCTGGCGCTGCTCGGTGCGATCTCGTATTTCAAGAAGTGGGGCTACCTCTGGACCGAGTGGATTACGTCGGTCGACCACAAGCGCATTGGCGTGATGTACTCGCTGGTGGCGCTGATCATGCTGCTGCGCGGTTTTGCCGACGCCGTCATGATGCGTACCCAGCTGGCCGTGGCCACCAATGGTTCCACCGGCTTCCTGCCGCCCGAGCACTATGACCAGGTGTTCACGGCGCACGGCGTCATCATGATCTTCTTCGTGGCCATGCCGCTGATGACGGGCCTGATGAACCTCGTGGTGCCGCTGCAGATCGGCGCGCGCGACGTGGCATTCCCGTTCCTGAACACGCTGAGCTTCTGGCTGTTCGTGGCCGGCGCGATGCTGGTGAACGTGTCGCTGGGCGTTGGCGAATTCGCGCGTACCGGCTGGCTGGCCTATCCGCCGCTGTCGGGCCTGGACTACAGCCCGGGCGTGGGGGTGGACTACTACCTCTGGTCCTTGCAGATATCAGGGTTGGGCACGCTGCTGACCGGCGTGAACTTCCTGGTGACGATCCTGAAGATGCGCGCCCCGGGCATGACGCTGATGCGCATGCCGGTGTTCACGTGGACCGTGCTGTGCACGAACGTGCTGATCGTGGCCGCCTTCCCGGTGCTGACGGTGTCGCTGGCACTGCTGGGCCTGGACCGCTACTTCGACATGCACTTCTTCACGAACGATGGCGGCGGTAACGCCATGATGTACGTGAACCTGATCTGGATCTGGGGCCACCCCGAGGTCTACATCCTGGTGCTGCCGGCGTTCGGTATCTTCTCGGAAATCATCGCCACGTTCTCGCGCAAGAAGCTGTTCGGCTACAAGGGCATGGTCTATGCCACCAGCGCGATCATGGTGCTGTCGTTTGTCGTCTGGCTGCACCACTTCTTCACGATGGGCTCCGGTGCCAACGTGAATGCGTTCTTCGGCATCACGACGATGATCATCTCGATCCCGACGGGCGTGAAGATCTTCAACTGGCTGTTCACGATGTACCGTGGCCGCGTGGAATTCACGTCGCCGGTGCTGTGGACGCTGGGCTTCATGGTGACGTTCGTGATCGGCGGCATGACCGGCGTGCTGATGGCCGTGCCGGCAGCTGACTTCGTGCTGCACAACTCGCTGTTCCTGATTGCCCACTTCCACAACGTGATCATCGGCGGCGTGCTGTTCGGCTACCTGGCCGGTGTCACCTACTGGTGGCCGAAGGCGTTCGGCTTCAAGCTGAACGAGCGCCTGGGCAAGTGCGCCTTCTGGTGCTGGATCGTCGGTTTCTACTTCGCCTTCATGCCGCTGTACGTGCTGGGCCTGATGGGCATGACCCGTCGTCTGAACCACACGAACAACCCGGAATGGACGCCTTGGCTGCATCTGGCCGTGGTGGGCGTGGTGTTCGTGGCGCTGGGCATCTTCTTCCAGGTGCTGCAGATCGTCGTGTCGATCCGCGACCGCAAGAAGCTGGCCGACGTGACGGGCGACCCGTGGGGTGGCCGTACGCTGGAGTGGGCCACGTCGTCGCCGCCCGCGTTCTACAACTTCGCGCACACCCCGGTGGTGCGTGACCTGGACGCGTTCGCCGACATGAAGGCGCGTGGCGAGCAGCTGCCGACCAGCGGCTTCGAGCAGATCCACATGCCGAAGAACACGGCCGCCGGCTTCTACATGGGCGCCTGGAGTCTGGCGCTGGGCTTCGCGCTGACCTGGCACATCTGGTGGCTCGCCGCCGTTGGCCTGGTTGGCATGGTGGTGGCGTTTATCCGCCGCGCCAACGATGACCATATCGACTACTACGTGCCGGCCACCGAGGTCGAGCAGATCGAAACCCGCTACCAGCAGCGTGTGGCTGCACAGGGCTGATAACGATGTCGACAGAAGTTCTTGACCGCTTTGGGGCGCAAGCCCCCGCGCATGCACACTCGCACGACGAGGCGCATGACCACGCCCATCACGACACCAGTGAGAACACCATCTTCGGTTTCTGGCTGTACCTGATGAGCGACTGCATCTTGTTCGCGTGCCTGTTCGCCGCGTTCGCCGTCCTGCGCGGCGAAGTGGCGGGTGGCCCGACGGGCAAGGAGCTGTTCGAGCTGAACTACGTGCTCGTGGAAACGGCAATCCTGTTGTTCTCGTCCATCACCTATGGCTTCGCTATGGTGTCGATGCAGAACCAGCAGCGTGGCCGCGTGATGTTCTGGCTCGCCGTGACGTTCCTGCTCGGAGCAGGCTTCATGGCGATGGAAATCAACGAGTTCGCGCACCTGATTCATGAAGGTGCCGGCCCGAGCCGCAGCGCATTCCTGTCGTCGTTCTTCACGCTCGTGGGTACCCACGGCCTGCACGTCGCCAGCGGCATGCTCTGGATGCTCGTGCTGATGTACCAGCTGTCGAAGAAGGGCCTGACCCCGGTCGTGGCCAAGCGCCTGAACTGCCTGAGCTTGTTCTGGCACTTTCTGGACGTGGTCTGGATCGGCGTGTTCACGGTCGTCTACCTGATGGGAGCTATGTAAATGGCACAGCAACACGCAAGCGCCGCCCACGGCGCGTCGCACGGCCACAGCAGCGTCAAGTCGTATGTGATCGGCTTCGTGCTGGCGGTGATCCTGACCGTGATCCCGTTCAAGATCGTGATGGACGGCTCGATCGACCGCGCCACCACGCTCTGGATCATCCTGGGCATGGCCGTCGTCCAGATCGTCGTGCACCTGAAGTACTTCCTGCACCTGGACGGCTCGGATGGCCAGAAATGGAACGTGATGGCACTGCTGTTCACGGTCCTGATCCTGTTCATCGTGCTGGCCGGTTCGCTCTGGATCATGCACAACATGAACGCCAACATGATGCCGTGGATGAGCAAGTGACCGTCGTCACCGGTATCTGAAGAAAACGGGACCCTCGGGTCCCGTTTTTTTTTGCCGCACCGTTATCTCTCGTCTCCCTTATGGGGACGGGGCGGGGGCAGGGGCAAGCGCCGCGACCCGCCGCGAATCTTCCCGCTGGTGCGCCAGGCACCGAACCCATTCCGTCATGCACCGCTTCGCGTCGATGCACGATCGCGGTGCAATCCATCAATTCGCCGCCGCCGATGTGATGGCACCGTCCTGGTGCGTCGCCTTTCCGGTTTCCCCAATTTGTCTCTCCCCCGTTGCCTGGCAACGGATTCCGGGTGGTCGTGCGCTTGGCACACTAGTTGCAGAAGCATCACCCGGGGTGCGTAGTCCCTGCCAAACACGACAAACTGGGAGCTGCAATGAAACGACGTGACATGCTGAAGCTGTCGGCGGTAGCCGCCGCGGCGATGATCGGTACGAGCCCGCTGATGGCGCAGACGAAGGAGCCGATCAAGATCGGCATCCTGCATTCGCTGTCGGGCACGATGGCCATTTCCGAGACTTCGCTCAAGGACGTGGCGCTGATGACGATCGACGAGATCAACAAGAGCGGCGGCGTGCTGGGCCGCAAGCTTGAGCCTGTTGTAGTGGACCCTGCCTCGAACTGGCCGCTGTTCGCCGAGAAGGCCCGTCAGCTGATCACCAAGGACAAGGTCGCCGTCACGTTTGGCTGCTGGACGTCGGTGTCGCGCAAGTCGGTGCTGCCGGTCTACGAAGAGACCAACGCGCTGCTGTTCTACCCGGTGCAGTACGAAGGTGAGGAGATGTCCAAGAACGTGTTCTACACGGGCGCGGCTCCGAACCAGCAGGCCATTCCCGCCGTGGAATACCTGATGAGCAAGGAAGGCGGCGGCGCCAAGCGCTTCTTCCTGCTGGGCACCGACTACGTCTATCCGCGCACCACCAACAAGATCCTGCGCGCGTTCCTGAAGAGCAAGGGCGTGGCCGACAAGGACATCGAAGAGGTCTACACCCCGTTTGGTCACAGCGACTATCAGACCATCGTCGCCAACATCAAGAAGTTCTCGCAGGGCGGCAAGACGGCCGTGATCTCGACGATCAACGGCGACTCGAACGTGCCGTTCTACAAGGAACTGGGCAACGCCGGCCTGAAGGCCAAGGACGTGCCCGTGGTGGCGTTCTCGGTGGGCGAGGAAGAACTGCGCGGCATCGACACCAAGCCGCTGGTGGGTCACCTGGCCGCCTGGAACTACTTCATGTCCGTCAAGAACGGCGAGAACGAGGCGTTCAAGAAGCAGTGGGCGGCATGGGTCAAGGCCAACAACCTGCCCGGCGGCGACAAGCGCGTGACCAACGACCCGATGGAAGCCACCTACGTCGGCATCCACATGTGGGCGCAGGCTGTGAAGAAGGCCGGTACCACCGACGTGGACAAGGTGCGCGCCGCCATGTACGGCCAGACCTTCAAGGCACCGGACGGCTTCACGCTGACGATGGGCGACAACCACCACCTTTACAAGCCCGTGATGATCGGCGAAGTGAAGGGCGATGGCCAGTTCAACGTGGTCTGGAAGACGCCGAAGCCGATCCGCGCGCAACCGTGGAGCCCGTTCATCGCGGGTAACGAAGGCAAGGCCGACAAGGTCGGCGGCAACTGAGGGTTCTAGCTCTCTCTCCCGCTTGCGGGAGAGGGTGGGGGAGCGGGCAGGCGTTGCTCGATGCGATGCCGGTGTATGACCCGCCGTGCCCGCTCCCCCGACCCCTTTCCCATTGCACGGGAGAGGGGGCCCGACAGGTGAACGCAAACAATCCCAAGACGCGAACCATCGCGCCCAAACAAGACTCCTGAATGCACCGACCCATCCGATCATGGTTACGCGCCACGCTCGCCGCGTTGCTGCTGGCCGTCGCTGCCCCGCTATGGGCTGCCACGCCGCTCACGCAGGCGGACCTGAAGCCGCTGGTCGAAGACGACTTCGACGCCAAGACCGCCGCGCTGACCAAGCTCACGCAGGCACCCGCCGAGCAGGCCGGCCCGATCCTGAAGGCACTGCAGGATGATGCGCTGCAGTACGCGCCTTCCGTCGGCATGGTGCGCCAGGACGGTGACAAGTACCGCGATGCAATCAGCGGCCAGCCCGTCACGGTCAAGAGCGACGAACTGGAAGGTCTGACCCTGAACAACTCGCTGCGCACCATCGTCGATAGCGCGGCAAGCAGCCTGCTGCTGCAATCGCCGGATATCGCAGTGCGCGCGCAGGCCATCAACACGCTGTTCGACCAGCCGGAAAATGCATCGCGCGAAGGGGTGGAGGCCGCGCGCAAGGCCGAGGCCGATGCGGGTCTGCGCGCACGGCTTGACGTGATCTGGGCCAATACAGTGCTGGCGCAGGGCACGGAAGCCACCCGCGACGCCCGGCTCGAAGCGATTCGCATACTGGGCAGCGACAGCAATCCGCAGTCGCGCCAGAAGCTGGCGCCGCTGCTGGAAAAGGATGACGCGGGCAAGTACAAGGAAGCCGACGAAGACGTGCGCGTGGCCGCGCAGAAGGCCATCGACCAGCTGCGCACCGAGCAGCGGCGCGCCGAACTTCTTGGCAACGTGTTTGCGGGCCTGAGCCTGGGCAGCGTGCTGCTGCTGGCGGCGCTGGGCCTGGCCATCACGTATGGCCTGATTGGCGTCATCAACATGGCGCACGGCGAATTCCTGATGATCGGCGCCTATGCCACCTACGTGGTGCAGACGCTGTTCCGCACCTACGCACCCGATGCGTTCGGCTGGTATCTGGTGGCGGCGTTGCCCGCATCGTTCCTGGCGGCGGGCATCGTGGGCTTTGCGATCGAGCGGATCGTACTGCGCCATCTGTATGGCCGGCCGCTTGAAACGCTGCTTGCCACGTTCGGTATCAGCCTGCTGCTGATGCAGGCCGTGCGCACGATCTTTGGCGCGCAGAACGTGGAAGTGGCCAACCCGTCCTGGATGAGCGGTGGCTTCGAGGCAATGGCGGGTCTTGTGATTCCGTACAACCGGGTCGTCATCATCCTGTTTGCGCTGGCCGTGGTGGCCGTGGCGTGGGCCGTGCTGAACCGCACCAGGCTGGGTCTGTTCGTGCGCGCCACGACGCAGAACCGCACGATGGCGGCCTGCGTGGGCGTGCGCACATGGAAGGTCGACAGCTACGCCTTCGCCTTCGGCGCCGGTATTGCGGGTCTGGGCGGCTGCGCGCTGTCGCAGATCGGCAATGTCGGTCCCGATCTGGGGCAGGCCTACATCATCGATTCGTTCATGGTCGTGGTGCTCGGCGGGGTGGGGCAATTGGCCGGCACCATCGTCGGTGCATTCGGCCTGGGGATCATCAACAAGTTCATCGAGCCGTTCTACGGCGCGGTGCTGGCCAAGATCTTCGTCCTGGTGCTGATCGTGCTGTTTATCCAGAAGCGGCCACAAGGACTTTTCGCGCTCAAGGGGCGCAGCGCGGAGGCCTGACATGAGCAGCTTTTCTTCGAAACCCGGCAAAGCCTTCAGGCTTTCGGTCCCCGAGCGGCAGCCGCTGTTTTCGGGCCGCGTATGGACGTTGCTGATCGTGCTGACGGCGGTCGTGGCGGTGGGTGTGCCCATCTGCGCGCTGATGCTTCCCGAGGGGCATCCGCTGCATCTGTCGGCCTATGCGCTGACGTTGATCGGCAAGATCATGTGCTTTGCACTGGCGGCCATCGCACTCGATCTGGTGTGGGGCTACTGCGGCATCCTGAGCCTGGGCCACGGCCTGTTCTTCGCGCTGGGTGGCTATGCGATGGGCATGTACCTGATGCGCTCGATTGGCCGCGAAGGCGTTTACAAGAGCGATCTGCCGGACTTCATGGTGTTCCTGGACTGGAAGGAACTGCCCTGGTTCTGGCATGGCACCGAGCACCTGCCCTATGCGTTACTGCTGGTGGTGCTGGTGCCGGGCGTGCTGGCGTGGTTGTTCGGATTCTTTGCGTTCCGTTCGCGCATCAAGGGCGTGTACCTGTCGATCATCACGCAGGCCATGACCTATGCCGCGATGCTGCTGTTCTTCCGCAATGAGACCGGCTTCGGCGGCAACAACGGCTTCACCGACTTCAAGCGCATTGCCGGCTTTGCCGTTGCCGCGCCGCAGACGCGCGCCGCGTTGTTCGTGCTGACGTTCCTGGCGCTGGTGGCCGGCTTCATCGCGTGCCGCTACATCGTGACGTCCAAGCTCGGCCGCGTGGTCACCGCCGTGCGGGACGCGGAAATGCGCGTGATGTTTTCCGGCTATAACCCGCTCGGCTACAAGCTGTTCGTGTGGACGTTCTCGGCGGTGCTGTGCGGCATTGCCGGCGCGTTGTACGTGCCGCAGGTGGGCATTATCAACCCCGGCGAAATGTCACCGGCCAACTCGATCGAAATGGCCGTATGGGTGGCAGTGGGCGGCCGCGGCACGCTGATCGGGCCGATCGTGGGCGCGTTCCTGGTCAACGGCGCCAAGACGATGTTCACGGCCTACTTTGCGGAGTACTGGCTGTTCCTGCTCGGCGCGATGTTCGTGCTCGTGACGCTGTACCTGCCCGATGGCGTGGTCGGCCTGTTGCGCCGCCTGCGCGGCCAGCGTACCGCCGCGGAGAAGATCGAGGCGGTCACCGATGAACCGGTCGCACCGTCGCAACAAGGGAGCAACGCATGAACGCCGCGCTGGGAGTGGAACAGGCGGAGAGCGGAGACGCCACCGGCCTGGGGCGTGTCGTCGAACCCGGTGTCATCGACACCACGCACGGTCCCATCCTCTATATCGAGGACCTGACCGTGCAATTCGACGGATTCCGCGCGTTGAACAAGCTGTCGCTATCGATCGATCACGGCGAGCTGCGCTGCGTGATCGGCCCGAATGGCGCCGGCAAGACGACGATGATGGACGTCATCACCGGCAAGACCGGACCGCGCAACGCCAACGTGACGGGGCGGGTGTTCCTGGGTCAGACCATCGACCTGATGCGGATGACCGAGCCGAAGATCGCCCAGACCGGCATTGGGCGCAAGTTTCAGAAGCCCACCGTGTTCGAGCAGCACCAGGTGTGGGAAAACCTTGAGCTGGCGATGAAGGCCGACAAGCGCTGGTGGTCGTCGCTGCGAGCGCGGCTGACCGGCGAAGGCCATCGACGCATCGAGGAAACGCTGGCGCTTACCGGGCTGGAAGACGAGGCGTACCGTCCGGCTGGCCTGCTGTCGCACGGCCAGAAGCAGCGGCTGGAAATCGGCATGCTGCTGATGCAACAGCCGCAGTTGCTGCTGCTCGATGAGCCGGTGGCCGGCATGACCGATGAAGAGACCATGCAACTGGCGGCGCTGCTCAACAGTCTGCGCGGCAGTTGCTCGATGATGGTTGTGGAGCACGACATGGAGTTCGTGGCCGCGCTGGCCGGCGATTCGGGCCGCGTGACCGTGCTGGCCGAAGGCAGTCTGCTGGCCGAGGGCACGCTGGATGCCGTCAAGCGGGACGAGCGTGTGATCGAATCCTACCTGGGAAGATAACGATGCTGCAGGTCAATGCACTGAACCAGTTCTATGGCGGCAGCCACATCCTTCGCAATGTGTCGTTCGAGGTGCCGCACGGCAAATTGACCACGCTGCTGGGCCGCAACGGCGTGGGCAAGAGCACGCTGCTCAAATGCCTGATGGGCGTGGTGCCTACGCGCAGCGGCAGCGTCAGCTGGGATGGCAAGGCGCTGGAGAAGAAGGCGCCCTATGAGCGCGTGTCGGCCGGCCTGGCCTACGTGCCGCAGGGACGCGAAATATTTCCGCGCCTGAGCGTCGAGGAAAACCTGCTGATTGGCGCGGCCAGCCGTGGCAAGCCGAACGGCGTGCCGGACCGCATCTACGAGTTGTTTCCGGTACTGCGAACCATGCGCCAGCGCCGTGGCGGCGACCTCTCCGGTGGCCAGCAGCAGCAATTGGCCATCGGCCGCGCGCTGATGAGCGAGCCGCAACTGCTGATCCTGGACGAGCCGACCGAGGGCATCCAGCCTTCGATCATCCAGGACATCGGCCGGGCGCTGCGGCTGCTGGTCGATGAATTCGGCATGACGGTGCTGCTCGTGGAGCAGTACTACGAGTTCGCGCGCCATCTGGCCGATCACTACGTGGTGATGAGTCGCGGCGAAGTCGTGGCCAAAGGGGCCGGTGCGACGATGGAGCAGGATGGCGTGCGCGAGCTGATCGCGGTGTAGCCCGCCGATACGCGCGGCCGCCAGTGCCTTTCGGTACGGGCGGCCGCGCGCTATGATCTGGGCATCACCGCGCCCCCGCGCCTTTCTCACCATGCGTCATCCCGATTTTCCGTCATCGCTCGCCATGCCCGTTGCATGGCATGCCAGCCTGCGCCTGCGATTTGCCGAGCGCGCGGGCCGCACCGCTATGGTCGAGCGCCGCCACGAGGGGCCGCTGCGCGTGCAGAAGCCGCTCTATCCGGAGGGCGCGATCTGTCACGGCGTGGTGCTGCATCCGCCGGCCGGCGTGGCGGGCGGCGACCTGCTCGATATCGATATTGCAGTGGAAGCCGGCGCCCATGCGGTGCTGGCCACGCCTGGTGCCACCAAGTGGTACAAGTCGCAGGGCCGCGACGCGGCGCAGCATGTGCGCATCGACGTGGGCGAAGGGGCAAAGCTCGACTGGTTGCCGCAGGAAAACATCGTGTTCGACGACGCCCGCGCGCGCATTGCCACCGATGTCACGGTCGCGCCGGGCGGCAGCGCCATCGGCTGGGACGCCGTGGTGCTGGGGCGGCTGGCATCGGGCGAGCACTGGGCCAGCGGATCGCTATGGCTCGATACGCGCATTGCCGGCCCGCGGCGTGCGCTGTGGATCGAGCAGTCGCATTTCGATGCGGCTTCGCCGTTGCGCGGCGCACTGGCGGGCATGGATGGTTTGCCCATCCTCGGCACGCTGTGGGCGGTGGGGCAGGGCGCCACGCAGGAACTGGCGGAAGCGCTGGCCGAGCGGCTGCCTTACCGGCCCGACCTGCGCGCGGGCGTGACCTGCCTGGCGGTACCTGGCCAGTCGATGCTGCTGTTGCGAGTGCTCGGCCGCGACATGGAGGCCGTGCGGCACCTGATGATCGATTGCTGGACAACGTTGCGCATGCCCATCCACGGCGTGCCAGCCCGGCCGCTGCGGCTCTGGGCGACCTGAACGACAAACCGAACGGACATTCACGATGGAACTGACTCCGCGCGAGAAAGACAAGCTGCTGATCTTCACCGCCGCATTGCTGGCCGAGCGCCGCCGCGCACGCGGCCTCAAGCTGAACTACCCCGAGGCAGTGGCGCTGATCACGGCAGCGATCATGGAAGGCGCGCGCGACGGCCGTACCGTGGCCGAGCTGATGCACGAAGGCACCACGGTGCTCCGGCGCGAGGACGTCATGGATGGCGTGGCCGAGATGATCCCCGAGATCCAGGTGGAAGCCACGTTCCCGGACGGCACCAAGCTCGTCACCGTGCATCACCCGATCGTCTGAAGCCCGCTACCCAAACATCGAACACCGAACATCGAACACCGAACACCGAACACCGAACGCCCAACAAAAAGAGGACCATCCCTATGCACCGCATGCTCCGTTCGCATTCCGCCCGTTTCATCGCCGGCGCCACGCTCTCGCTGACCGCGGCTTCGGCCTTTGCCCACCCCGGTCATGACGCCGCCACGGTTGGCGCCAGCCTGTTTGCGGGCCTGGCGCATCCGTTCACGGGTGCCGACCACCTGCTGGCGATGACCGCCGTCGGTGTCTGGAGCGCGCTGGCTGCCGCGCCGAAGGGAGCGTTCGGCCAGGGCGGCTCGAAGGCTGATCTGTTGCGCCTGCCGTTCGCCTTCGTCGCGATGATGCTGGTCGGTGCCGCGCTGGGCCTGACGGGCGTGACGCTGCCGGCGGTCGAACCGATGATCGCGGTCTCGCTGCTCGTGATCGGTCTGCTGGTGGCGGCGCGCGCGAAGCTCTCGGCGCTGTCCGGCATGGCCATCGTGGGTGGTTTTGCGCTGTTCCACGGCTATGCGCACGGCGCCGAATTGCCCGCCACCGCGGCCGCCCTGCCGGCCGTGCTGGCCTACGTCGGCGGATTTGCCGCGAGCACGATGGCGCTGCATGTCATGGGCATCGGCATGGGCGCATTCCTGCGCCGCCACGCAGGTTGGATCGCGCGCGTGGCCGGTGCGGGCGTGGCACTGTACGGCGTCGGCCTGCTGGTGGCCTGAAGAAAGTTCACGTTTAGGAGCACGGCAATGATTCCCGGTGAACTGATGCCGCTCGACGGCGAGATCGAACTGAATGCCGGCCGCGCCACGGTCAGCGTGACCGTCGCCAATACCGGCGACCGTCCGGTGCAGGTGGGGTCGCACTTCCACTTCTATGAAACCAACGCGGCGCTGTCGTTCGACCGCGAAGCCGCGCGCGGCTTCCGGCTCGATATTGCAGCCGGCACGGCCGTGCGCTTCGAGCCTGGCCAGTCGCGCACGGTGCAACTGGTAGCGCTGGACGGCGACCGCATCGTCTACGGGTTCAACGGCAAGATCATGGGAGCGCTGTGATGAGCGTGAAGATTTCGCGGCAGGCCTATGCCGAGATGTTTGGCCCGACCACCGGCGATCGCCTGCGGCTGGCCGATACCGGACTCATTATCGAGGTCGAGAAGGATTTCACGATCTATGGCGAGGAGGTGAAGTTCGGCGGCGGCAAGGTGATTCGAGATGGCATGGGCCAGAGCCAGCGCATGTCGAAGGACTGCGTCGACACGGTGATCACCAATGCGCTGATCATCGATCACTGGGGCATCGTCAAGGCCGACATCGGTCTCAAGCATGGCCGTATCGCGGGGATCGGCAAGGCCGGCAATCCCGACATCCAGCCGGGCGTGACCATCGTCGTCGGACCCGGTACCGAGGTGATCGCGGGCGAGGGCATGATCGTCACCGCGGGCGGCATCGACACGCACATCCACTTCATCTGCCCGCAGCAGATCGACGAAGCGCTGATGAGCGGCGTGACGACGATGATCGGCGGCGGCACCGGCCCGGCCACGGGCACCTTCGCCACCACGGTGACGCCCGGCCCGTGGTACATGGAGCGTATGTTGCAGGCCGCCGATGCGTATCCGATGAATATCGGCTTCCTCGGCAAGGGCAACGCGAGCCAGCCGGCGCCGCTGACCGAGCAGGTGGAAGCCGGTGCCATCGGCCTGAAGCTGCACGAGGACTGGGGCACCACGCCGCAGGCCATCGATACCTGCCTGTCCGTGGCGGACGACACCGACACGCAGGTGGCCATCCACACCGACACGCTCAACGAGGGCGGTTTCGTCGAAGCGACGATTGCCGCGTTCAAGGGCCGCACGATTCATACGTACCACACCGAAGGCGCCGGTGGCGGCCACGCGCCGGACATCATCAAGGTCTGCGGGGAGGCCAATGTGCTGCCGTCGTCGACCAACCCGACGCGGCCGTACACGGTCAATACGCTGGACGAGCACCTGGACATGCTGATGGTGTGCCATCACCTGGACCCGGCCATCGCCGAGGACATCGCCTTTGCGGAATCGCGTATTCGGCGCGAGACCATCGCCGCCGAGGACATCCTGCACGACCTGGGCGCGTTTTCGATGATATCGAGCGATTCGCAGGCAATGGGCCGCGTGGGCGAGGTGATCATCCGCACCTGGCAGACCGCGCACAAGATGGCGGCGCAGCGCGGCAAGCTGCCCGGCGATCCGCACGACGCGCGCGGTGGTCACGACAACTTCCGCGTCAGGCGCTATATCGCCAAGTACACGATCAACCCGGCGCTGACGCATGGCATCGCGCACGAGGTGGGTTCGATCGAGGTGGGCAAGTGGGCCGACCTGGTGCTGTGGAAGCCGGCCTTCTTTGGCGTGAAGCCGAGCCTGATCCTGAAGGGCGGCATGATTGCGGCGGCGGCGATGGGTGACCCCAATGCGTCGATCCCGACACCGCAGCCGGTGCACTATCGCCCGATGTTTGCCTCGGCCGGTGGCGCGCTGCCCAGATCGTCGCTGACGTTTGTCTCGCAGGCGGCACTGGCGGCCGATGTGGGCGGGCGTTACGGCCTGGCCAAGACGCTGGCCGCCGTGCGCGGATGCCGCACGGTCAGCAAGCGCGACATGGTGCACAATGACTGGCAACCGCACGTCACGGTGGACCCCGAGACCTACCAGGTGGTAGCCGACGGCCAACTGCTGATGTGCGAGCCAGCTACCGTGCTGCCGATGGCGCAGCGTTACTTCCTGTTCTGACCCAACCCGTGATCAAGATCGACAAAGTCCTGCCCGCGCCGCATGGCATCGCACCTGTGCTGGTGCGGCGCGCCCCCAAGCTGGTACTGCCGTTTGGCGACCGCAGCAAGAGCCGCCTGCGCGCGGCGCTCGACAATGGCTCCGAGGCAGCACTGTTCCTGCCGCGCGGCACCGTGCTGCGCGGTGGCGACTTGCTGGTGGCCGAGGACGGTACCTTCGTCGAGGTACAGGCGGCGGCGGAATCGGTGCTGCAAGTGACGGCCGCCGATCCGCTGGCGCTGATGCGCGCGGCGTACCACCTTGGCAACCGCCACACGCCGGTGGAAGTGGGCCGCGATTACCTGCGCCTGGAATACGACCCGGTGCTGGCCGACATGCTGACGCGCCTGGGCGTGCGGATCGAACGCGCGGAACTGCCGTTCGAGCCGGAAGCTGGTGCATATGGCGGCGGCCACAAGCACGGACACGACGCCACGTTCGAGGAAGACTACGCAACGGCGCAGGCTGTGTTCCACGAGCATCATGGACATGCGCATGGGCATGATCACGGCCATTCGCATAGCCATGATCACGATCATGGGCACGGCCACGATCACGATCACGATCACGATCATGGACATGGCCACGTGCATGACGAACACTGCGGGCATAAGCATTAATCGGGTGTGATCGTGAATCGGCCGCTTGCCCTCTCCCCCGGCCCCTCCAAGTTGCCGACCATCCGTAACCAGCGCCAAACGCCATGACCGCGCTCCCCCAACTGATCTCGCTGTTGCACCTCGCGTCGCCGGCGCTGCCGATTGGCGGCTTCAGCTATTCGCAGGGACTTGAGGCCGCTATCGACTGCGGTCTGGTCAAGGATGCCGCCACCGCCGGACAATGGATTCACCACAATCTCGTCCATGTGCAGGCCCAATGCGAGGCGCCGGTCTGGCTGCTGCTGCATCGCGCCTGGCATGCCGGCGATCACGCGGCGGTGAGGCGATGGAACGAGTGGTTCCACGTTACGCGCGAGACTTCCGAATTGCGGCTTGAGACGGAACAGATGGGGTGGTCGTTGGCAAAGCTCGTGGCGCAGATGGAGTGGGGTGACATGCCGATGCGAGACGCACTGCGCGAGCTGTCGCCCCTGTGCCTGCCCACGGCGTTCACCGCCGCCTGTGTGGCATTGGAAATCGATGCCCGCGCAGGGTTGGCGGCCTACGCTTTCAACTGGGCCGAGAACCAGGTGGCCGCGGCCCTCAAGGCGGTGCCGCTGGGCCAGGTGGCGGGCCAGCAGATCCTGCGCGGCCTGCATCGTCATGTGCTGGACGTGGTGGAAGAGGCCGTGCAGCGTGCCGACGCCGAACCGCCGCGCCTTTCCACGTTTTCTCCCATGCTGGGCCTGCTGTCCGCGCGGCACGAGACGCAGTATTCCCGGCTTTTCCGCTCCTAGCGCTTCAGAATCCGATCATGACCCGTACCAAGAAGAATCCTCCGCTGCGCGTTGGCGTGGGCGGCCCCGTGGGCTCCGGCAAAACCACGCTGCTGGAAATGCTCTGCAAGGCCATGCGCGACCGCTATGACCTGGTGGCCATCACCAACGATATCTACACCAAGGAAGATCAGCGCCTGCTGACCATCTCGGGGGCGTTGCCCGCCGAGCGCATCATGGGCGTGGAAACCGGCGGCTGCCCGCATACGGCAATCCGCGAGGATGCATCGATCAATCTGGAGGCGGTGGACCGCATGCTGGCGAAGTTTCCTGACGCCGACGTGGTGTTCATCGAATCGGGCGGCGACAACCTGGCGGCGACGTTCAGCCCGGAATTGTCCGATCTGACGATCTACGTGATCGATGTGGCGGGGGGTGAGAAGATTCCGCGCAAGGGCGGACCGGGAATTACGAAGTCAGACCTGCTGGTGGTCAACAAGACCGATCTGGCGCCCTACGTGGGCGCGTCGCTCGAAGTCATGGAGAGCGACACCCGCAAGATGCGCGGTGATCGTCCGTTCGTGATGGGCAGCGTGAAACTGGGGCAGGGCCTGGATCAGGTGATTGCCTTCATCGAGCAGCAGGGCATGCTGAACGTCTGACGATGCTTCGCCCTGCGAAGGCGGGGCGCTTCAGCGTGCGTGCCGTCGTGCCAGCGCACGCGCCACACCGGCGACGACATCGCGGTCGCCGTCGTTCAATTCCGACATATAGCGCAGCGTGGCCTGTACCGCCGGAGACTGCTCCGGTTCGAACGGTGAGCGCGGCGCTTCCTGTGCCTCTTCGGCGCGGTGCTTGAAAAAGTCAAGCATCTCAGTTGGCGCAACACCCAGCGTATCCGCGAGGGTACATATGTTGTAAAGCGCAACATTGCGCGTGCCGCGCTCAATGCCGCTGAGGTACGATCGGGCCAGGCCGCTTTCCAGCGACAGCGCCTCCTGAGACCAGCCGCGCTGCTTGCGCAACCAGGTCAAGTGTCGCCCGAACAGCTTGAGTGGGTCTGCTGTCATATGCTGCTGTGTGGATATTAAGTCGCTAAGTCGGACGAGCCTAAGGGTTCGACCTATACGGAACGACAACTTATAGTTCGTCGTTCTATCGGTGCCAGATCGCATCTTAAGGGATGCATCCGTCAAGAATGAGGCACAGATGGCTGACTGGACAGCGATCACAGGCGGTGCCGAAACGTGGCTTTCACGCAAGGTGCGTCGGGCGGAAAACCGCACCACGCCGACCATTGCGGAATCCGGGACCACTCACGTCCCAGGCTCCGTTTCGATGGAACGGCATGCGGATATTCACCGCCTTCGATACGCCCTCGGGCATCGCCATCCCACCCCTAACGACCCATGCTGAGAGTGGATTCGATTCTCATTTATGTGTCATTCCGGCAACGGCCGGGCTCGGATTGACGGGCGGGCGGGTATGGCTGCCTGCGCCGGCCATTGGCGACGACCACTGCATTGACGCGATGGTGCCGGCGCGGGCCTGCTCTGCCGCCTAGCGGCGCTGATACTGCGTGGCCCCGAACAGGATCTCGCGTTCCTTGTCCGATTGCAGCGGCTTGCGTTCCTTGGCCAGGACCTCGACACCGCGTTTCACGGCCGGACGCTCGGCAATCTCGTTGAACCAGCGTTTCAGGTGAGGGTAGTCGTCCAGTTCCACGCCCTGGTTCTGCCAGCTGCGCAGCCACGGGAACGTTGCGATATCCGCGATCGAATAGCTGTCGCCGGCCAGCCAGGCATGCTTCGACAACTGCTTGTCGATCACGCCGTACAGGCGCTTTGCCTCGTTGGTATAGCGGTTGACCGCGTACTCGATCTTTTCCGGCGCATAGATGCGGAAGTGGTGTGCCTGGCCCAGCATCGGGCCAACACCGCCCATCTGGAACATCAGCCACTGCAGCGCATCGTACTTGCCGCGCACATCGTCGGGCAGGAACTTGCCCGTTTTGCTGGCCAGGTACAGCAGGATGGCGCCCGATTCGAACAGCGAGATCGGCTCGCCGTCGGGGCCGTCGCTGTCGACGATTGCCGGGATCTTGTTGTTGGGACTGATCTTGAGGAACGCTTCGCCGAACTGGTCGCCGGCGCCGATATTGATCGGATGCACCTTGTACTCAAGGCCGCATTCCTCAAGCATGATGTGGACCTTATGGCCGTTCGGGGTGGCCCACGTGTAGACGTCGATCATGTGCAACGCTCTCCATGAAAGAATGGCCGGGGCATTAGAGCACAGAGTGAATAACCCTGCTGCGCGTGCATGAAAAAGCCCGGCACGGGGCCGGGCTTCTCATGACGGGCGACGATGACTGTCAGGACCCGCGCGTCACGGGCATCTGGATGCTGTCCGCATTCACGTTCATGTGCTTGGCCAGCTCCAGCTTGGCGATGGCGTTGCGGTGCACCTCGTCCGGACCGTCGGCCAGGCGCAGCGTGCGCTGGTGGGCCCACCAGTTGGCCAGCGGGAAGTCGCTCGAAACGCCGGCGGCGCCGTGTACCTGGATGGCCCAGTCGATCACGCGCAGCGCCACGTTCGGTGCCACAACCTTGATCATGGCGATCTCGGCCTTGGCCACCTTGTTGCCCACGGTGTCCATCATGTAGGCGGCCTTCAGCGTCAGCAGGCGGGCCATTTCGATATCGCAGCGGGCTTCGGCGATACGCTCCTGCGTCACGCCGTGACGGGCGATCTGCTTGCCGAATGCCACGCGCTCCAGGCTGCGCTTGCACATCAGTTCCAGCGCGCGCTCCGCCACGCCGATGCTGCGCATGCAGTGGTGAATGCGGCCCGGCCCGAGGCGGCCTTGGGCGATCTCGAAGCCGCGGCCTTCGCCCAGCAGAATGTTGCTGGCCGGCACGCGCACGTTCTTCAGTTCGATTTCCATGTGGCCGTGCGGCGCGTCGTCATAGCCGAACACGGGCAGGAAGCGCTTGATGGTGATGCCCGGCGTGTCGGCCGGCACCACGACCATCGACTGCTGTTCATGGCGGCCCGCTTCCGGGTCGGTCTTGCCCATCACGATGTAGACCTTGCAGCGCGGGTCGCCAGCGCCCGATGACCACCACTTGGTGCCGTTGATCACGTAGTGGTCACCGTCACGCTCGATGCGGCATTCGATGTTGGTGGCGTCCGACGATGCCACGGCCGGCTCGGTCATCAGGAAGGCGGAGCGGATCTCGCCGCGCAGCAGCGGTTCCAGCCATTGGTCCTTCAGTTCTTCCGAGGCGTAGCGCTCCAGCGTTTCCATGTTGCCGGTGTCCGGCGCGGCGCAGTTGAACACTTCGGCCGACCAGGGCACACGGCCCATGATCTCGCACATCGGTGCGTATTCCAGGTTCGACAGGCCTTCCGGCGCACGCTTGGAGCGCGGCAGGAACAGGTTCCACAGGCCGGCTTCGCGGGCCAGCGGCTTCAGCTCTTCCACCACCTTGGTCGGCACCCATGCGTTGCCGGCCTCGCGGTTGGCCTGCACTTCGGCGTAGAAGCGCTTCTCGTTCGGATAGATGTGCTTGTCGAAGAAGGCCAGCAGCCTGGCCTGCATCTCCTTGACCTTGGGCGAGTACTCGAATTGCATGGGGTCTCCTCGGGGGGTTTGGTGGGCACGCCGTGCCGACTGTGGCTACTCTAGCGGAACGCTTCAAATAAGAAAAATGAATTTTCTGGATTGGTCAGTATCAATATGCTGCATTCCATGCCAGAATGCGCGACATTGACGCATCAGTGAAGTACTTGCGCAGGAAGGTGCCATGCAACTGAGCCGGATCGATCTCAATCTCTTCGTCGTGTTCGACGCCATCTACAGCGAAGGGAGCATTACCGCGGCCGCGCGCCAGTTGAACCTGACGCAGCCGGCCGTGAGCCACGCGCTGGGGCGGCTGCGCACGTTGTTCGACGATCCGCTGTTCGAGCGGCGCGGGCAGGGTATGGCGCCGACGCCGCTGGCGCGCTCGCTGGCAGGCGAGGTGCGCGGCGCGCTGCAGTCGTTTGCGCGCACCCTGCAGGACACGCCGCACTTCGATCCCGCCAATACCACGCGGCGCTTCACCATCGGCATGCGCGACGCGCTGGAAAGCACGCTGCTACCGCCGCTGATGGCGCGCGTGACCGCGATGGCGCCCCACGTGGAGATCGCGGCCATCCGGTTCGACCGGCGCGAGATGGAATCCGAACTGCTGGCCGGCACGCTCGATACCGCGATCGATATCCTGCTGCCGGTCTCGCCGGCCATCCACCATTCGGCCTTCATGTCGGATCCTATGGTCGTGCTGGCGCGGCGCGATCATCCGCTCGTGAAAAAGGAACTGACGCTGGAGCGCTACCTCTCGGCCGAGCATGTCCACGTGTCGTCGCGCCGGCGCGGCGCCGGACTTGAGGACCAGGCATTGCACCGCATGGGCCTGACGCGCCGCGTAAGGCTGCGCTGCCAGCACTATGCGGCGGCCTGCCGCGTGGTCAGTTGCACCGACCTGCTGGCCACGCTGCCGCTGCGCTATGCGCGCATCGCCAACGAGCCGTACGCCAACCGCCTGTTGTCGCTGCCGTTCAAGGTGCCATCGCTGGAGCTGCACCTGTACTGGCACGCGGGTGGCGAGAACGACGGGGCCAATCGCTGGCTGCGCGAGCAACTGATGGCCGTCATGACGTCGCTCGGCTCCGGCATGGGCGATGTGTCGGCGGTACCTGCCGATCCCGCCGCATAGCGCACAGCCGCCACGTTCGCGGTGAGCGTGCAGCGCGCTCGGATCACAGCGTAAGAAAATGTTCGAAAGGTGGACGGTGGTGGTGGGCATCCTTACCATCACTCCGTTCCATCTGTCCCGGACGCCTCACATCGCGGCGCAGCAGCGCCCAGGCGTCGTCCCGGCCATGCGCCGGGATGCGGGCAGTTTCCCCAATTCAGACTATTACATCGAGGCGACTTCACATGCCAGGGAAACACTTGCGCACTGCGTTCATCAACGGCCGGCCCATCGCACTCGGCGTCATTGCCGCTTCCGCTGCGCTGGCACTTGCAGCGTGCGGTGGCGGGGGCGATGGTGGCGGATCGTCATCGTCGGGCGGTACCGCGGCCCAGTCGGCAGCCACGGGCGCCGGGGCCCAGTCGTCGCCGACGTCCGGCGCTCCTACGACAGGTGGCACCGACCGCGCGTGCTACACCGTTTCCGGAAGCGCTCCGGCACCTGTGACCGGTTCGGTGGCCTTGCTGCCCGCGCGCGGCGCCGGTGTGTCGGGTTATCAGACGCTTGCCGATGCGCGCAGCGCGGGCCTGTGCTACGCGAACTACCGTCGTGAGCAGGTGGGCCTGGCACCGCTGACGGCACGCGACGCGCTCAATACGGTTGCGCAGAATCACACGGCCTACATGCTGGCCAACAACACGCTGACCCACGACGAGCAGTCCGGCAAGACGGGCTACACCGGTGCGGCGCCGAACGACCGCATCCAGGCCGCATACCCGACCAATGCCACGGCGGAAGTGGTGGCCGGTGCAAACCGCTGGACGTCGCAGGCCAATGCATCGCTGTCGATGACGCCCAAGGACCAGCTCGTGGTCGACCTGATGGACGCGCCGTTCCACCGCTCGGCACTGCTGGGCAGCTACGGGTCGGCTGGCAGCGGGTTTGCCGAAAGCGTGGGCGCCGGCAGCAGTGGCGGCACGCAGGCTTACTATTTCCAGACCATCGACCTTGCCGACCGCAGCCAGGGCGGCGCCGACAACCAGATGGTGGCCTATCCGTACAACGGCCAGGCCGATGTGCCGGTGAGCTGGGTCAACAACGAAAGCCCGAATCCGGCGCCGGCATACGCGGGCCAGACAATGGGCTACCCGGTGTCGGTGCAGGCGGTGAACACGGGCCTGACCTTCAACGCGGACACGTTCTCGATTGCCGATGCATCGGGCAACGCCGTCGCGTGCGAAAAGGTGGATGCGCGTACCTCGGGCATGTCCAGCGCCGCGCGCGGCCTGGCGATCTGCACGCCGCGCACGCCGCTGGCAAGCAAGACGCGATACAACGTCACCGTCAGCGGCACGCTGAATGGGCAGGGCGTGAACCTGAACTGGTCGTTCACCACGCTGTAATCGCATGGCGTGATGGAGCGCGAAGAAAAACGGGAGGCTGAGGCTGAACGGACCCCGTAAAGTTGGACGGGTAACTTAGGCCGCCAAGGGCTGAGTTCTGTACTTCACGGGACTCAGCCCTTTTAGTTTGAGCTTGATGCGGTCGTGATTGTAGTAGTGAATGTATTGGCGCAGGCCTTGCTGTAGCTCCTCGACGCTGGCGAACTTGTTCAGGTAGAAGAACTCGGACTTCAGGGTCCCGAAGAAGCTTTCCATAACGGCGTTGTCAAGGCAATTGCCCTTGCGTGACATGCTGGGACGGATATTGCGCTGCTTGAGCATCCGCTGGTAGGCCGGCATCTGGTACTGCCAGCCTTGGTCGGAATGCAGGACCGGCCGGTCCTGCGGACATAGGCGCCGGAACGCTTTCTTCAGCATGCTGCTCACCATCTCGAAGGCCGGCCTGTGGGCGGTCTCGTAGGCGATGATTTCGCCGTTATACAGGTCCAGCACCGGGGAGAGGTACAGTTTCTCGCCAGCCACGTTGAATTCGGTCACGTCGGTTACCCACTTCTGATTCGGACGCCTGGCCCGGAACTGCCGTTGCAGAACGTTGGGCGCGACACGGCCTACCGTGCCCTTGTAGGATCGGTATTTCTTTGGCCGTACCAACGACTTCAGTCCCATCTCGCTCATGAGGCGCTGGACCGTCTTGTGGTTGACGATCATGCCGCTTTGCCGGATTGCTGCTGTGATGCGGCGGTAGCCATAACGGCCCATGTGTCGGTCGAAGAGGTCGCGAATGCGCGCTTTCAGGCCCGCATACTTGTCTTGGGCCTGGAGCACCGCCTGCTGGTAGTAAAACGTGCTGCGCGCCAGCCCCGCCGCCTTCAGTAAGCCGACCAATGGATACTGCTGCCTCAGCTCAAGCACTATTTGCGCTTTTTGGGTTGCGCAGATGTCTTGTTCGCTTGAACCAAGGCGTCGAGCTTTTTTAGATACGCCACCTCCGCGCGCAGGTTCTCGATCTCCTTGAGCAAGTCCTTGCGGGAGCGCTCGTCGTCGGGGACTGGGGTGTCGGTTGCAGGCTTGCGAGGCGTGGCTTGTGGCATCGTCTTGGGGCGCCCGCGAGGTCGGGGCGACAGGGCATCCATACCGCCACTATGATAGCGGCGCTCCCAGACCCCAATGCAGCCAGGGCTGCGAATGTCGAACAAAGCGGCCGTCTGTCCGATCGACAAACCATCTCGCCACATGCGCCGCAGCACCGCCAATCTGAATTCGGCGCTGTAGTGGCTGAATTTTTTGCGCAGCCCGTCTCGGCCATGCTGTCGGTAGCTGGCCACCCAACGCTCCACCAGACTATGGCCAATACCATGCTCGGCTGCGATTGCGTTGAAGCCGGCTCGACCGGCCAGGTACTGCCTTACCACTCTGAGCTTGAATTGCTCATCGTACTTCGCCATGAAAAACACCCCAAAGGTTGGATGGATGTCCAACTTCTGGGGTGCAGTTCA